>CAZOLL010000046.1:0-15359 GCA_964580365.1 uncultured Phycisphaeraceae bacterium | reverse complement strand
AGCGTCGCGAGACCGGTCGCGTCGCCGAGGTACACGAACGCGCGGCCTTCCTCGACGAACGTGCCGATCGTGAACGGAGCGCCGACGCCGGAGTCCGAGCGCCCGTCGCCGTTCACGTCGCCAAGACACGCGAGCGCCGCGCCGAAGCCGGCGTTCGCGACGTCGTTCTCGCCGGTCCACGCCGCGCTCGACGCGAGGCCGCCGGCGCCGCCGAGGAACAGGGCCGCGCGGCCCTCGCCGTTCTGTCCGTTCGCGAACGACGGCGCGCCGGCGAGGACGTCGGCGAAGCCGTCGCCGTCCGCGTCGCCCGCGCCGGCGACCGCCGCGCCGAACTCGGCGCCAGCCTGATCCAGCTCGAGCACCGACGCCGCGACGCCGGCGAGCCCGCTCGCGCTGCCGAGGAAGAGAAACACGGCGCCCTCGCCCGCTTCGCCGTTCGTGAAGCCGTCGGCGCCGACGACGACGTCCGAGAACCCGTCGCCGTTCACGTCGCCCGCCGTCGACACCGAGGCGCCGAGGCGCGCTCCGGCCTGGTCGCTCTCGAACGTCCACGCCGGCACCATCGCGAGTCCGCCGGGCCCGCCGAGGAACACGAGCGCGCGTCCTTCGTCGGCCTGACCGTTCGCGAACTGCGGCGCGCCGACGATCACGTCCGACCAGCCGTCGCCGTTCACGTCGCCCGCGCTCGCGACCGCGGCGCCGAGCCGCGCGCCGGCCTGGTCGCTCTCGAACGTCCACGCCGCGGCGGACGCGAGGCCGAGCGGACCGCCGCGGAACAGGAACGCCGCGCCTTCGTCCGCCTGTCCGTTCATGAACTGCGGCGCGCCGACGAGGACGTCCGAGAACCCGTCGCCGTCGACGTCGCCCGCGCTCGCGATCACGGCGCCGAATCGCGCCCCCGCGACGTCGCTCTGCCGCGTCCAATCCGGGGAGAGCGCCGACTGAGCGCGCGCGGGTGCGGAGGCGGACGCGGCCATCCCGGCGACGACGAGTCCGATCGAAACCCGACGCACAAAGCGCACTGCGCTCACACCGGTCATCGTGCTCCTCCGCAGACTTCCGGTCGAGCGTAGCGATCGCCCGGCGACGGCGTTTCCTGCATCGGTACCTCGGCCGGCGGACACCAAGGGTCGAGGCGCGACCTCGGCGCTCCCGCGTGACATCGGCGGCATGAGACTTCGGATGCTCGGAGCCGCGTCGGTCGTCCCGTTCGTGCTCGCCGGTGTCGCGACTCTCGCGTCGGGAGAGGCGTCGCTGTCGCCCGGAGAAGTCGGGGGCGTCACTTCCGACGGCTTCTCACTGCCCGATCCCAAGAGTTCGACGCCGCGCGGCGCCCGTCACCACGGGTCACCAGCGGCGCGCGAACGCGCTGGACTCGGGCTCGCCTGACGTGCCCTTCGGCTCGACGAGGTATGCGTCGAACGTGACGACCCGCCCGTTCCTCGAGATGCCGCCGAGGCGGCTTCCGTACTCGAACTCGAACTCGTCCTCGCCGAGCCCGACGCGCTCGACCTCGCCGGTCTTTCGGTCGTGGACGAACGCGTCTTCCGAACCGTTCGTGTCCCCGCCGGCGAGGTTCGACGCCCGCGAATCGAAGTACACGAAGCGGCCGCTGTCCGAGATCCGCCCGAGCAGCGCGTCGCCGTTGCCGAGCACCCCGTCGCCGCGCGCCGACACCAGCTCGGTGACGTTGTCCTTCATGTCGCGCACGAACACGTCGTAGTGGCCGTTCGAATCGCCCGGGACGACGGAGTCGTACGCCGCGAACACGACGAAGCGTCCGCTCGCCGAGATCGCGCAGCACTCCGAGTACACGCCCGCCGCGGCGGCGCCGGTCGACGTCACGGAGGCGCGGACCGTGAAGCCGGTCTTGCGATCGCGGACGAACACGCCGGAGACGGCGCCCGTCCCGATCGTCTCGATGTTCGTCGCCGCCGACCAGAACGCGACGAAGCGCCCGCTCGACGAGAGCACGGGCCACGAGCTGACCCCGTTCGCGAACACGCCGCCCGGGCCGATGCTCACGCACTCGGTCGTGCCCTTCTTGCGGTCGCGCACGAATGCGTCGCGCTTCGCGTTCATGTCGCCGGGCACGAGGTTCGTCGCGCGCGAGCAGAACGCGACGAAGCGCCCGTTCGCGGAGATCGACGGCATGGTGTTGTCTTCGTTCGCGGCGACCCCGTCCGTCGAGACGGAGACCGGTTCGAACTCGCCGGTCCGCTTGTCGAACACGACGATGTCCGCGAAGCCGTTCGCGTCGCCGGGGAACAGGTCGGTCGCATAGGTGCGCATCACGGCGAAGCGACCGCTGCGCGAGATGCCGCCCGGCTGCGAGTCGTCACTGCCGCTCGTGGCCGCGGCGGTCTGCGAGACGAGCCGCGTGCGGCCGCGCTTCAGGTCGTGCAGGAACGCGTCCGGCTTGCCGTTGCTGTCGTTCGCGACCAGGTCCTCGGCGTCGGACTCGAAGAGCACGAAGCGGCCGTTGCCCGAGATCCACGTGCCGTAGGCCGAGCCGTTGCCGATCACGCCGTCCGCGTTCAGCGAGGCGTTCACCACCTCGCCGGGCTCGAGGAGCTGCGCGGATGCGCTGGCGTTGAAGAGAAGAGCGGCGGCGAGGACCCGAATGATCGAGTGGCGCATGGAGACCTCCGTTCGACTGCGGGAGGAATCCGCGCGCGGCGATCGCGCCGACAGGAAAACTAGCGGGAGATCTCGATCTCGATGAGCGTGCAGAACTCGGCGGGGGCGCCGTCGACCGTGATCGTCACGCCGTCCTTGCCGGCTTCGACGGGAAGCGCGGAGTCCGGTCGATCGAGCCGCCACGCGCGGCGAACCGTTCCCGTGACGCCGGGGACCGTGAGCTTGCCGTCCTTCGGCCATTCGAACACGTGCAGGTACCAGCGCGTCGCGCCGCCGGCGTCCTTCGCGGTGATGCGCCCCCACGGCGGCGCGGCCACCGGGCTCGCGCTCGTGCCGTGGATCGCGTCGCCGTTCACGTCCATCCAGCGGCCGATGTCGTCGAGCCGCGCGATCGCCTCCGGCGGGAAGCTGCCGTCGCCGCGCGGGCCGATGTTGAGGAGGAAGTTGCCGCCCTTCGACGCGACGTCGCACAGCTTGCGCACGAGGTCCTCGGAAGACTTCCAGTGCGTGTCGTGCGAGTTCCACCCCCAGTTGTCGTTCATCGTCATGCAGGTCTCCCAGTCGACGCCGGGAAGTCCGGTCGCCGGGATCTCCTGCTCGGGAGTGCCGAAGTCGCCGAACGCTTCGCCCTTCGTGAACCCGCCCATGCCTTCGCGTCCGCCGTCGATGCGGTTGTTCACGATCAGGTCGGGCTGCGCCGCCATCACCGAAGCGTGCAGCCGCGCGGCGAAGCCTCTGTTCCAGGTGTTCTCCCACTCGCCGTCGAACCAGAGCACGCCGATCTTCCCGTAGTTGGTGAGCAGCTCGTTCGTCTGCCCTTGCAGGTACTCGAAGAAGCGCTCGTACTCGGCGCCGTCGCTCGAGCGCGTCGTCTCCCAGTCACGGCGCGGCAGATAGTCTTGGTGATGCCAGTCCATGATCGAGTGATAGAAGCACGGCACCACTCCCTCGCGCCGGCACCCTTCGACGATCTCCTTCATCAGGTCGCGATGGAACGGCGTGCTCATCACGTCCCAGTCGGTGAGCTTCGAGTCGAACAGGCAGAAGCCGTCGTGGTGCTTGCTCGTGACGACGAGGTACCGCATGCCGGCGCGCCGCGCGCGCGACGCCCACTCGACTGCGTTGAAGGCGATCGGATTGAAGCGCGCGCGCAAGCCGTCGTAGGTCTCGAGCGGGATCTTCGCGGTCGTGCGGATCCACTCGGCGTGATTCGTCTCGCCGTTCCATTCGCCGCCGAGCGTCGAGTAGAGACCGAAGTGGATGAACATGCCGAAGCGGGCTTCGCGCCACCACTGCATTCGTGCGTCGCGCGACGGTGGATCGGCGAGGGCGGGGCTCGATGAGGACGCGGCGAAGAGAACGACGGCGGCGGCGATGGAAGTGAGTCGCATGCGCGCGGATGTTAGGGGTTGACGATGGGCGCCGCGGACGCGAGGGGTCTCTTGCCATGCGGTCCTCGCGGCGGGATTCGGCGCTGCTCCCACGCGCAATCGTGCTCGACGCGGACCTGTGAACCGTGAACCGGAAGACCGGGGGACCGAAGGGACGGCAACCGGGGCCCGAGCGCCGTGACCGGGGGACCTGTGAACTGTGACCGGAGACCCGTGACCTGAGGATCGGCGACCGGGCCCCGGTTCTCCGGTCCCCGGTCTCCAGCGCCAGGTCTCCGGGTCGCGGCGATCGGGCCCCGGTTGCCGGAGCGTCGGTCCACCAGTTCTGAACTACCCCCGTCTCCTGTCTCCCCCGTCTCCCTCGTGAATCGGTCAATACCGCGGCACGGCGCGTGAGAATGGCGGGAGACAGGGGAGACAGCAGATTCCGAAGGACGATGGGACGATCGCGAGCTGCGGGGTTGCGAGCGTTCTCACCGCGCTCGCGACGCGATGAAAGATGATCGCACGATGAACCCGGCGCGGGAACGAAGCCGCGGCGCGGCGACGGCTGTGGCGGGATTGCCCGACGCCGACTCCGCTCGTCGGTGAATCGGCACCGAACCCAGTGAATCGACACCGAACCGGAAGCGGTCCGGCGGGGGAACGAGTCTTGCACGTTCGGCGCGTTGCGCGTCCCACCCGGCGCGCCACCCTCGGAGTTCGCTGATGTCCGCTCCAACGCCGTCGTCCCGCGCCGGACGGTTCTGGTTCGTTCGCGCCCTCGTCCTCCTGGTCTCGTTCGCGATCCTCGCGGGGCTCGTGGTGCGCGCGCGCGCGGACTCGGGCGGCGGGAGCCAGAACGCGAATCCGCCGGCGCGCGTCGTCGGGTGGAACAACCTCGGCATGCACTGCATGGACGATGACTTCTCGGTGTTCGCGACGCTGCCGCCGTTCAACACGATCCAGGCGCAGGTAATCGTGAACGGTCAGCTCGTCACGAACGCGACCGGCTACACGGTCACTTATGAAGCGGTCGCCGACCCGACCGGCTCGATCAACACGACCGCCGCGGGAAAGACCGACTTCTGGTCGCACGTGAACGAGCTGTTCGGCGCGTCGCTCGCCGTCGACCAGGGCTTGACCGGCCACGCGATGCCCGGCGCCTCCAACACGCCGCAGCTCATGTCGTTCGACGCGGCCACGAACTCGTGGATGGCCGACGGGATCCCGATCACGCCCTATGACGACGCGATGGCGAAGAACACCTATCCGATGATGAAGATCGTCGTGCGCGACGCCGGCAATCAGCCGATCGCGAACACGAGCATCGTGCTGCCGGTCTCCGACGAGCTGACCTGCGTGAAGTGCCACGCGTCGAACTCCGTCGAGGCGGCGCAGCCCGCCGCGGGCTGGGTGAATGACGCCGATCCGAAGCGGGACTACCGACTGAACATCCTCCGACTGCACGACGAGCGCAACGCCGCGGATCCGCTGTATGCGCCCGCGCTCGCGGCCGCCGGATACAACGCCGCCGGTCTGTTCGCAAACGTGACCGTCGACGGGCACGCGGTGCTGTGCGCGAAGTGCCACGGCAGCAATGCGCTCGGCACCTCCAATCCGAACCTGAAGACTCTGACCGAAGCGATCCACGGCCGCCACGCGAGCGTCGTCGATCCCGACAACGGCATGACGCTCGATCAGGCCGCGAACCGCTCGGCCTGCTACCTGTGTCACCCCGGCTCGAAGACGCGGTGCTTGCGCGGAGCGATGGGCGCATCCGTCGCATCCGACGGCACGATGGCGATGCAGTGCCAGAGCTGTCACGGCAACATGAGCAAGGTCGGCGCGGCGACGCGCGAGGGCTGGCTCGACGAGCCGTCCTGCCAGCAGTGCCACACCGGCACCGCGACCAACAACTCGGGCAAGATCCGCTACACGTCCGCGTTCGATTCGCAGGGCAACCCCCGCGTGCCGGCCGACCTGACGTTCGCGACCGACGCGAACACGCCGCTGCCCGGCAAGTCGCTCTACCGCTTCTCCGATGGTCACGGCGGCCTGCAGTGTTCTGCGTGCCACGGCTCGACCCACGCGGAGTTCCCGTCGTCGCACGTGAACGACAACCTGCAGAGCATCGCCCTGCAGGGCCACGACGGCGTGCTGGTCGAGTGCTCGACGTGTCACGGCACGTCGCCGAGCACCGTGAACGGCGGTCCGCACGGGATGCATCCGGTCGGGCAGGCGTGGGTGAGCCGGCACGAGGATGTCGCCGAGGAAGGCGGCGCGACGCAGTGCAAGAAGTGTCACGGCTCCGACTACCGAGGCACCGTGCTCTCGCGCGTGCAGGGCGACCGCACGTTGAGCACCGAGTTCGGAACGAAGAAGCTGTGGAACGGTTTCCAGGTCGGTTGTTACCTCTGCCATGACGGGCCGGGCGGCGAAGGCGGGTCGTCGAACCACGCGCCGGTCGTCCACGCCAAGTCGGTCGAGACCGACAACGCGACGCCGAAGACGTTCAAGCTCAGCGCGAGCGATTCGGACGGCAACACGCTGACGCTGCGCATCGTTCGTCAACCGTCGCACGGAACGGTCGGGATCGCCGGCAAGGACGCGACCTATTTCCCCGACGGCGAGTTCACCGGGCAGGAGACGTTCACGTTCGCCGCGTGGGACGGAAAGTCGGACTCGAACCTCGGCACCGTCACGGTGACCGTGAGCGACGGCACCTGCCCCGCCGTGATCGCGCCGGTCGCCGCGGACTTCGACGTCACGGGCGGGGTCGGGTCGATCGACGTCACGATCGGCGCAGCGTGCGATTGGACCGCGACCGTGGTCGAGCCCGGCGCGACGTGGCTCCACGTCACGTCCGGCTCCGCGGGCACCGGGCCGGGAGTCGTGCAGTACATGGTGGATGCGAACCCGGGCATCGCACTGCGCAAGGCGACGATCCTCGTGAAGGACGTTTCGTTCGCCGTCGCGCAGGGCGGCAGCGGCAGCGCGAACTTGATCGGCACGTGGAAGAAGCTCACGTCGCAGTGTGCCGTCGACTGCAAGTTGAACGGCGTGCTGCGCATCGAGAACGTTGGCGACAAGAAGGCGAAGGCGTCGACGGTGAGCTTCTACCTCTCGAGCGATGCATTGCTCGACGGCGGCGACACGCTCCTGAAGTCGCGGCCGGTCCTCGCGCTCAAGCCGGGCAAGGCCGAGAAGATCAAGCTCAAGAAGACGCTGACGCTCGGCCAGACGACAAGCGGCAAGTTCGTGATCGCGGTCGTCGACGCGAACGCCGACGTGGTCGAGTCGGACGAAACGGACGACATCGCGGTGTTCGGCCCGTTGCCGTAGCGGGACGTCGCGCTCGCGGGTCGAGCGCGGCACCGATCGAGCCGAGCCCCGACGGAAAGAAGGCGGAGGAAGTGCCGCGTCTCCCGCGCCTCCGCGCTTGAATCGGCCAATACTGTAGCCCGACGCGCGAGATTGGCCGGAGACGCGGGAGACGCGCCGGTTCGAGAGCCGTTTCCCGATCGCGTTCGCCCCCGCCGCCGCGTCGCAAGCACGCTCGACGCCCCCGCTCCGCGCGCAGACCTCACACGTCAGTAGAACGCGACGCCCGTCCGCTTCGCGAGTTCGCGCAGATCCGCGACGACCGCGCCAACGAGCGGCACCCCGTCGCGCCCACGCTCGCGCTCCGCCTCGCGCTCCGGATCCCCCGGGATCAGCGGCCCGCCGGTCCCCGGCGCGGGCTTCGTCGCTCGCATCGTCCGGATCAGATCGTCCATCTGCCGCTTGAACTCGTCGACCTCGATGAAGCCGTCGACGCGCAGCGCGCCGAAGCAGTGGCCGATGCCTTTGCCCACCGAGCGCTTCGGCGGGTCGAGGCGCAGAGTGAACGGCGGACAGAACGGTCCCCAGTTCGCGCCGGAGAGCACGGCGCACAACACGTCGACGACGAGCGCGAGGCCGTACCCCTTGTGCCCGCCGTGCTCGCGGTCCGACCCGAGCGGCAGCATCGCGCCGCCGTCGATCATCGCGTTCGGATCGTTCGTGTCGCGGCCGTCGCGTCCGATCGCCCAACCGGTCGGGATCGCGGCTTGGACGCGCTTCGCGATCTCGACCTTGCCGAACGCGGCGGCGCAAGTCGCCATGTCGAGCACGAGCGGCGGTTCCGCGCCCGCCGGCACGGCGACGGCGATCGGGTTGGTGCCGAGCATCCGTTCGGCGCCCCACAGCGGCGCGACCAGCTTGGTGCTGTTCGTCATCGCGACGCCGATCATGTCGCGCTCGAGCGCGCGCATCGCATACCAGCCCGCGATCCCGAAGTGGTTCGTGTTGCACACCGACACCCAGCCCGACCCGTGCGCGGCCGCTTTGTCGAGCGCGACCTTCATGGCGAAGTCCGCGACGACGAACCCGAGGCCGTTGTCGCCGTCGACCGTCGCCGTGCTCGGCGTCTCGCGGACGACGCGCGGCCGCGCCTTGGCGTTCAGACGCCCAGCCTCGAACAGCTCGACGTAGGTCTTGAGGCGCGCGACGCCGTGCGAGTCGACGCCGCGCAGGTCGGCGGCGACCAGCACGTCGGCGACGAGGCGCGCCTCGCGCTCCGGGACGTCGAAGCGCCGCATCACGCGCTCGCAGAACGCGTGGAGCCGCTCGCTCGGGAAGCTCGTGGTCGCGGGTTCGCTCATCGCGGTTCGATCTCCAGCGCCCGGTCGACCACTTCGTCGCCGATCGCGAGGGACGCGGTCGCGGCGGGCGACGGCGCGTTCAGGACGTTCACGACGCGGTCGTGCGCGACGACGAGGAAGTCGTCGACCAGCGCGCCGTCGGGGAGCAGTGCTTGAGCGCGCACGCCGGCCTCCGCGCGCACGAGGTGCTCGACGCGGATCTCGGGCACGAGCCGCTGCAACGCGGTCGTGAACGCGGCGCGCGAGAACGAGCGGTGCACTTCGCCGAATCCCGTCCGCCAGTGGCGCGACGCGAACTTCCAGAACCCGCCGTAGGAGACGACGTCCCACAGGTCGCTCGCGTCGATCGTCGACCAGTCGTACCCTTCGCGCGCGAGCGCGAGCACCGCGTTCGGCCCGCACTCGACGCCGCCGAGCACGAGCCGCGTGAAGTGCACGCCGAGGAACGGGAAGGTCGGGTCCGGCACCGGGTAGATCAGGTGCTTCACGAGGTGCAGCGCGGCCGGCGCCAGCGTGAAGTACTCGCCGCGGAACGGGACCACGCGCGCGGTGCGCGTCGCTCCGAGCGCGTGCGTGACGCGGTCGCTGTGAAGTCCGGCGCAATTCACGATGCGCTTCGCCGCGAACTCGCCCTTGCTCGTCACGACGACGCGGCCGTCTTGCGTCGCACGCGCCGACGTCGCGCGCGCACCGAGGACGACCTGGCCGCCCCGCTCGCGGATCTCGCGCGCGAGGGCCTCGCACATGCCGACGTAGTCGACGATCCCCGTCTCCGGGACGTGCAGCGCAGCGATGCCCGCCGCGTGCGGCTCGACCTCGCGCAAACGCTCCGGTCCGATGCGCGCGCACTCGACGCCGTTCTGTCGAGCGCGCTCTTCCAGCGTCGCGAGCCGCGGCAGTTCCGACTCGGCCGTCGCGACGATCACCTTGCCGCAGCGCTCGAACGCGACGCCGTGCGTCCGGCAGAACTCCTCGAGCATCGCCTTTCCGCGCCGGCAGGTGCGCGCCTTCGCGGAGCCGGGCTTGTAGTAGATGCCCGAGTGGATGACGCCCGAGTTGCGCCCCGTCTGGTGCGCCGCGACGCGCGCCTCCTTGTCGAGCACGACCACCTTCGCGCCGGGCCTTCGGTTCTGGAACTGCCACGCGGTCGCGAGGCCGACCACGCCGGCGCCGATGACGAGGAGGTCCGCATTCTCCATGCGCGGCGATTGTTCCGAATGCACCGACAGCGCAAAAGGCGCGACTGCCGATAAAGGAGGCGATGCTCGTCCGTCACTTCATGACGTCGCCGGTCTTCACGCTGCCGCCCGACCGGCGGTGCGTCGACGCGCTCTCCGACTTCCGCGCGCGCCGCATCCGCCGCGCGCCGGTCGTCGACCACGGGCGCCTCGCCGGCATCGTCAGCGAGCGGCGGCTGCTCGCGATCCTGCCCGGCACGCCGGAGCAGATCGACCGCGCCGCCGGCGCGCACGGCATGGAGACGCGCGTCGCGCACGTGATGACGACGCCGGTGCTCACCATCGCGCCGAACGACCACATCGAGGTCGCGGCGAAGCACATGCTCGATCGAAAGGTCAGCGGATTGCCGGTCGTCGAGTCCGGCAAGGTCGTCGGCATCGTCACGGAGTCCGACCTGTTCCGCGCGCTCGTGGGCATCTGCGGCTCCGAGGGTCGCAATCGACTGCTCCTGTCGCACGCATCGCCGCAGGACGTCGACGTCGCCGCGACGTGCGTGCAGCACGGCGCGCGCGTCGTCGCACTGTTGCGATACACGGGCGACGCCGAGTCGGCGTTCTTCGACGTCGGACTCGACGCGCCGCCGAGCGCCGCGCTCGTCGACGCGCTCTGGCGCAAGGGCTGCAAGGTGATCGAGGTCGAGCGCGCCGGCGCGCGAATCGCCGGCGATCGCGCGCGCGCCTCACGATAGGTGCGTTCGACCGCCCATCACGATCGACGAGAGGTCGATTCGAGCGCGGGCGGCGCCAAAACCGCGAAGCCGCGCTTCGACGGTCGCGGCGCCGAGGCGTGCCTGCGGACCCGAGGTCGCCGCCATCCCGCAGCATGCGCTCGGTGACCGCTGCTCGCGGCGTGCGCGCTCCGGGAAACGACGCGCGTGGTGGGATCGATGCGGTGCACGAGGTAGAACGCCTCGGAGCAACCGGACGGCGCGCAGACGCAGGCAGCGAGATTCAAGCGCATGAGCGACGGGAACGCGGCGGCCGCCGCCGGCGCGTTCCCGCGAACGCGCGCACGCACCGCCGGCCGCGCCCGGAGACCAGGATGAAGACGTTCGCGCAGTGCCTCGACCTGGTGGACGATCCCGCGTCGATCGCGGAGTACGAGGCCTGGCACCGCCGCGTGTTCCCCGAGGTGCTCGCCGGGTTGCGCGCGATCGGCGTGCGCTCGATGCGGATCTTCCGGCACGGCGCGCGGCTGTTCATGACCTTCGAAGCCGACGACGCTTTCGACCCGGCGCTCGACTACCCGCGGTACGCGGAGAACGCCAAGTGCCGCGAGTGGGACGCGATGATGCGCAAGTTCCAGAGACCCGTCCCCGGAGCGAAGTCGGGCGAGTGGTGGTCCGCGATGCACGAGGTATTCCGCATGGAGCGCGCACCGTGATCGTCGCATTCGTGTTCGCACTCGCCACGCTCGGCACGGAAGACGAATCCGCGCCGCGCGCGAAGCGGCTCGCGTTCGACTTGGTCACGATCGACGCGACGTCGAACTTCGAGTCGGTCGGCGTCGCCGACTTCGACAAGGACGGCGACCTCGACCTCGTCTCCGGAGATTCGTGGTTCGCCGCGCCCGACTGGACACGGCATCCGATCGGGACGATCGGCGCGCAGGACGGCTACCGCTTCGACTTCGCCGACTGTCCGCTCGACGTGAACGGCGACGGTTGGATCGACGTCGTGTCGTGCTCGTGGCATCGCCGCGCGGTGACGTGGCGCGAGAATCCCGGAGCCGCGCTCGCCGATGCGAAGGAGTGGACGGAGCACGTCGTCGACGAGCCGGGAAACATGGAGACGGCGATCCGGGTGGACGTCGACGGCGACGGGAAGGACGACTTCGTGCCCGACGTGACGGACAAGGTCGTGTGGTATCGCGTCGAGGGCGGGACGCTCGTGCGCAAGGACGTGTCCACGACGATCGGCGGCCACGGCATCGGCGTGGGCGACGTGAACGGCGACGGGAAGAAGGACTTCGTGAAGCCCGGCGGTTGGCTCGAGGCGCCGGAGTGGAAGTTCCACGCGTTCCCGTCAGAGTTCGCGCTCGGACACCTCGGCATCGAGATCGTCGTCAACGACTTCGATGGCGACGGCGACGCGGATCTGTTCGCGGCGAACGGGCACGACTACGGGACGATGTGGCTCGAGCAGACGAGCGAGTCGGGGAAGGAGCCGGCGTTCGTGAAGAACGAGATCGATCGCGATTGGTCGATGGGCCACTCGCTCGCGCTCGCGGACATCGACGGCGACGGCGCGAAGGACATCGTGACGGGGAAGCGCTGGCACGCGCACGACAACGACCCGGGCGTGGACGATCCGCTCGTGGTGTACGCGTACTCCTTCGACCGCGAGGCGCGCGCGTTTCGCCGGATGACGCTGCATGAAGGTGGGACGGTCGGCGCGGGGCTGTCGATCACCGCCGTCGACCTCGATCGCGACGGCGACGTGGACGTGGTGTGTCCGGGGAAGACGGGGCTGTACGTGCTGCGGCACGAATGGGTCCGAGGCGCAAGGTGATCGGAGACCCGCCGGCGCGATCGTCGTCCTAGCGCCCGGTCACATCAAAGCGGACGGTCAGTTCCTGACCCGGCGCGGCGGCGACGCGTCGGTCGCATATCCGGTTTCCACCCAGCATTATGCGCAGCTCGCATTCCCCGCTTGATACCTTGAAGAAAGAGTGGATGAGCCTGTCGGTCCCCACCGACCCCGTCAGCTCCATAACCTCGCCCACCTCGACGCCATATCTTACAACACTCATCCCGATGACGGGCGCATCGAAGAACTCTGCCGGTAGCACGGGACCGCATTCCAGCTTGATGCTGGCGGGCTGCGGAATCAATAGATCATAGGATCCACTGCCGCTGATGCGAATCGCTGAATCGCCAACCGCTACGAACCCTTGGCAATCGCGAACGCCGGTGATGCGATATACAGCCGCTCCGTTTACGAGCTGTGTCGACACGGCACACGAGTACGGAATGCCGCTTTCTGAGTAACACCGCACCCGCTCGCAGTCCGAAAGCGTCCGCGTCACCGGCTCACGCTCGGCAGTCAATGGTCGCAATTGAACGTCACACTTGCGAACCCACGCGATCTCACACTCCGTGGTGTCCGCAGCAGCACATGACACGAGTTGGGCACAGGGAGCGGCTAGCGGTTGCGCAGAGTTCGCGACGATCGAGTAGGACCCTGGCGTGACATCACCCACCTCGACACTGGCGCCGGCTTCGAGATGAACCGCAACGCCCGTATCGCGAATTGCGTCGGTGAAGAAAACGGCCCGAGGTCGGATGTCGATAGACGCAGCGGCCGCAAGGCCTGCTGAGTCGGAGCCATTCGATTCGACCCGCGGAACTCGGATCGCGATCGTCGCAAATCTACGGGTGATGGCCTGCGGATCGAGCACCAAAGTGAGGGTGGTTTGTTCCCGAGTACACGGAACATAGGCCAACATACTATCCTGCCGGACGGCATAGAGGCTTAGCGACTGTGGCCACGCTTGCGGGACTCCGATGCGAAATGTCGAACGATCATAGTCAATGATTGCGCGGCATGCGACCATCTGTCTGAATTGCCCATCGGGGAGTATCCAGATCCCGCTGTGTCCGAGCGAACCGGCGCGCCCGATCTGCGGCAAAACTAGGACCTCAGTCGGAAACAGGCGGCGCAGAGTAGCTGACGGAATCGGCGCACCGCTAGGTTCGATAATGCGACCGTCGCGGATATTAGATCCGACCCTGAACAGGTAGAAATCGACGTTGCGAAGCACAGCCTCGCCGTCGTTCGCGTGAACCATTACTGTTTCGGCGTGAAACCCGTTGGCGCTGGCCGACAGTGCGACTGTTCCGTGATTGACGCCTGGAATGTCGAATCGATATGAACCATCGTCGGACACATCGGCTCGCATCCTGAGAGGTGGTACTTGAGAGCTGGCGAGTAGCTCTACAATCGCACCAATCGGATACCCATCGGCTGCCAGAACCCGCCCTTCGACAAACAGATGTGCGTCAATGTCGGCTACGTCGGTGATTTGATCCGACCGGGCGACTACATCGCGCGGGCCACTGGCAAGAATGTCATCGGGCGAGTGCGTTGTGCCGGATTGAATGGCGGACGATGGGAGGTGGACTGGTTCGGACTCGGGCCAGGCCCTACTGCGCATGACCCAAAACGATGCGGCGAGCGCGAGAACCAGCAGAACTATGATCGTAGTGCGCACGTGGCTCTCGCCCGAGTCCATTAGCGAGTTCGCAAGAAAATGGCGTCTGCTAGAGCTTCGTTGGGATTCCGGTGCACGAAGTCGTCGCGGTTTGCGAATTCGCCGGTGTGTCTTTGTTCAGATTGCCATCATTCGTCGCGATTGCAGTGCCGGTGTTCGAGCGTGAGTAGTTTTTCGAGATCTGGATCTTGAAGACGGCGGTGGTACCGTCCGCCACTCCCCCATCGTTCGAGCCCCAATTGTGAGCGTTATCGCCCTTTCCTGCGCTCCAGGATCCGCTCACACCCGAACCCGTCGGCGGCTCCTGGGGTGTGCCGGACGGATCGTTCATCGCCGGATCAGTGTGAAAGTCCTTCATCACTTCACCGGTATTGTTGGTGACTTCGATGACGACGTAGTCAAAGTTCGTGTCGCTAGTGTCGAGACTCGTGTTGACCGTGATGGTCCCTGAGCGACGCATGCGCGCGGATGCGTTTCCGAGACCGAACGTTGCGACCGTCAGCGCGATCAGGATTAGAAGAACGTACTTGTGGCTCAAATGATTCTCCCTGTGGGTTCGACCTGGCCGGGTACACATGTCGCAAGACACCCACCGAACCCACGAGCTTGGGTTGCTTGCTGACTTGCTGAGGCACGCCAAGAAACCTACCCCCCCCCCGTTCGCTAGAGTCAATCCTCACTTCTACCTCCCTAGCTGGTCGCCCTCTCCGCGACGGTCCACTGCGTCTGCTCGCCCAGCCCTTCGATCCCGAGCCTCATCGTCTGCCCCACCTTCAAATACACCGGCTCCGGCTTCTGCCCGAGCCCCACTCCCGGCGGCGTTCCCGTCGAGATCACGTCGCCGGGCAACAGCGACATGAAGCGACTCAAGTAGGACACGATCTCCGCGACGCCGAAGACCATCTGCGCGGTCGAACTGTCCTGGAACTTCTTCCCGTCGACCTCGAGCCACAACCGCAGGCGCTGCGGGTCGGGCACATCCTCCTTCGTCACGAGCCACGGGCCGATCGGGCCGAAGCCGTCGCAGCTCTTGCCCTTCGACCACTGGCCCTGGCGCTCGAGCTGCCACTCGCGCTCGGAGAGATCGTTCACGACGCAGTAGCCGGCGACGTGCGCGAGGGCGTTCTCCTTCGTCACGTACTTCGCGCGGCGGCCGATCACAACGCCGAGCTCGACCTCCCAGTCGCTCTTCTTCGACTCGCGCGGGATGACC
>CAZOLL010000045.1:0-15379 GCA_964580365.1 uncultured Phycisphaeraceae bacterium | reverse complement strand
TCGAAGATGTAGTTCGTGTTGGGGAGGCGCGTGAACAGGATCGCGGAGAGGACGGACTTGACCGCGCCGCCCGCGCGGGCGCTCAGGTGGGCACCGCCTCGTGGTGGTACGCGAGGTCGACGAACTTCACGTCGCCGGTGCGCTTGTCGAAGCTGCGACAGCGACGGATGTCGCGGCCGTAGGTGTGCACCGAGATCGCCGTCTTGTCGGTCGAGTTGGAGATCTCGTGGATGTCCTCGTGCGGCGGCAGCACGTAGCCGACCGCGCCCGCGTCGCCGGTGAAGCGCTGCGTTTCGTGCAGCACGGCGTGGCCGGGCTCCGAGCCGTCGTCGTCGCGCTGGTAGTTGACGATGTCGAGCGCGCCTTCCGCGACGGCGACGACTCCCCAGGTCATGTGATCGTGCGGGGCGCCGACCGTGTGCGGCGGCCACACCATCGCGATCACGACGAAGCCGTGGTCGGGGTCGCGCCACAGCAGGTTGCGGCCATAGCCGTTCGCGGGGAAGTAGCGCTCCTCGGGCGTCAGGCGGATGCCGGCCTCGAGCAGCTTGCCCGCCGCGGCGCGGATCCGCTGGACGCGGGCCGGCAGCGAGAGCCGCTGGGAGCAGACCTCGCGGACCGCGGAGATGTAGTTCTTGAGTGCAGCGTCCATCGGTTTCGCGGGCAGCGTATCAGGCGGTCGCCTCGAGGCAACGGGCGCGGCGCACTGCGTCGGTCAGCGGACGAACGACGGCAGCGGACGCGGGTAGGTCGCCACGTTCTTCAGATCGCCCAACTCGATTTCGCGGCCTTCGTGGAAGTGCTTCACCCAGCGCCCGGAGCGCAGGTCGATCACTTCGCGCCGCATGATGCGGCCGACCTCGAGGTCGGACTGCATCGGGAAGTAGTACTGGCAGTCGGAGAAGTAGTAGTGCGTCGCCTGGCTGTAGCGAGTGAGTCTCGGGTTCTTGATGCCGGTCCCGCCGTGGAAGAGGTTCGCGACCCAGATCACGCACTCGCCGAGCTTCGGGAGCAGCGTCACCGGCTCGAACCCCTCGGACTTGAGCAGGGTGCGGACATAGTCTTCGTAGACGTGGTAGTGGTCCGGGTGCGGCGGCACGCCGAGGTCCTGCATCGTGATGTTCGGGAGCTTGTGGCTGCCCGGGTAGACGACGAGCGGACCGCTGTCGGGGTGGATGTCCTCGAGCGCGAGCCAGGCGCCGACCATGTAGCCGTGCGGCAGCGAGTGGAAGTGAATCGTGTCGCTGTGGGCCGATTGCTCGCTGCCGACCTCGAAGTTGAGCGTCTGGAACGGGAACGCATCGCGCTGATACAGGAGCTTCAGGAACTCGAGGATCGACGGCGCGCACGCGAGGTCCCGCACGTCCTTGTTCCAGTACCAACCCTCCGAGACGCGGCGATGGATGTCGGACTTGCCGGCGAGGTCCTTCTTCACTCGGGCCGCGATCGTCTCGATGTTCGGGATGTTGGGGCGGAACGCGACGAATCCGTAGTCGTGGAGATGGCGGATCAGCTTGACCTGATCGTCGGGGAGGCCCGCGCCCGCGAGCATGGTGTCGAACAGCGGCGAGTGGAGAGGCGGAACGGTGTGGCGCTCGCGCCATGCGTTGGGAGCGAACTGGGGCGCGGCAGGCGCAGCCGCCTTGGCGGCGGACTTGGTGTCGGTCGTCGATCCGTAGGCCATGGCGTCCTCGGTGCTTCCTGACAGGTCAGCGCGAGTCAGCGCGCGGGCGCAGGGATCATAACACCGGTTGCCGGGCGGGGCTGGCGGCGCAGCCAGAGGAACATCGCGATCGGGCCGACGAAGAACAGCGCGAACATCGGCGGCGCGACGAGGAACGGCTGCGCGAAGCGGTATTCGTGGTCACCCGCCCATCGGATCCCGTTGTCGAGGATGGCGACGAGGATGCACACCGCGTACTGGCCTTTTCGGCTCGGCACGATCGTCCGCGGGTCGGTCACCATGAAGAGGTTGAAGAGCGTGTACATCGCGCCGGTAAGAGGGGCGACTTCCACGCGGAACGTCTGCATGTCGAAGTTGGAGCGGACGAGCGCGAGAGACGCGAACGCGAGAACGTAGGTCAACGTGATGTGGCGGACCTTGGCGCGCGTCACGACGACGAAGCCGACGGAGTAGATGATCACCGGCACCCACACCGAGCTGCCCCACTGGTGCGACAGCATCGAGATCGAGTGGGGCGCGAGCAGCAGCATCGCGCACATGCCGAAGTTGGTCGGGTTCCACAGATGCCGGCCGCGGTACTTGAGCACGTACTTCGAGCAGACCGAGATGAACGCGCCGAGATAGAACGGCCAGAACAGGCCGGCCGCCGGCTTCGTCAAGATCACGATGCTGTTGCCGCTGATGTAGGCCGACAGCAGGTTCGCGACCTTGCCGCGCAGGAGGCGCGAGAGGATCACCTCCGTCACCATCGCGGTGCCGAGCGCGAACAGGAACCGCTCGAATCCGCCGACGATGTTCCAGAAAATCTCGCCGGTGACGAGGATCAGGGAGATCAGCGTCGCGGAGTAGATGTTGGCCGGGATGCGGGAGAACAGCGACTTCTTCGCGGGCGCCGGCGCCGCCGCGGCGCCGGTCCCGCTCGCCGGGCTCGCGACCTGAGCGGTGTTCATCGCGGCTCCTCGACGGTGACGATGCGGTCGGCGGCGACGTCCGTCAACACCTGCTCGTCCGCGAGCCTGCCGCTCGGCCACTACACCCGCCCGCGCTCGCCCTCCGTCGCCGCGCCGAGACCGACGGGCCGGCGCGGAGCGTTCGGCGCGGAGACGCCGGCGCCGGCGCCGACGACGCGCGTCTGCGGACGGCCGCCGCATTCGATCGTGACGCTGGCTCCAATCGCCGAGCGGTTGCTCCTCGTCGCCTTCAGCGCGAACTCGACCCAGTGCCGATCGCGCGCGACCGTGTTCTTGTACACCAGCAGCGGGCCGCACTGGTTCGCGACGATCACGTCCATCGCGCCGTCGTCGCCGAGGTCCGCAACTGCGACCCCGCGGCCGTCGAACAGGTCGTCGACCCCGACCTGCGCCGCGACGTCGACGAAGCGCCGGCCGCCCTGGCTCTTCAAGACACGCGAGGGCTCGTACCCCGAGAGGCTGCGTCCCTCGATCGGCGGCCAGTTCGCGGCGTCCTCGAAGATATTCCCGACGCCGGAAGCGACCTTCGACATGCCGTACCAGTACTCGCGGTCCTTGTCGGCCGAGATGAAGCCGTTCGCGACGAACAGGTCGGAGAAGCCGTCGTCGTCGAAGTCGGCGAACTGCGCGCCCCAGGCCCAGCCGCAGTCGGCGACCTTGCCCTCCGCGATGTTCTCGAAGCCCGAGCCGTCCTTCAGCCCGTTGACGCGGAGGTTGTTGCCCTGGAAGAGATACCCGGCGCGGCTGATGTTCGTCACGTAGACGCCGAGCCTGCCGTCGCCGCGCACGTCGCCGACCGCGACGCACATCCCGCTCTTCGAGTCGTCGTCGAGCCCGATGCCCTTCGCGAGCTCGAACTTCTTGCCGTCCTGGTTCAAGAACAACTCTTCCACGCCGTAGTCGTTCGCGAGGTAGATGTCCGCGCGGCCGTTCAAGTCGAAGTCGGCCGACGCGGCGCCGAGCGTCCAGCGCGTGCTGTCGCAACCGGCCGCCGCGGTGACGTCCTCGAACGTGCCGTCGCCGCGGTTCTTGTACAGGTAGTTGTGCCCGCCGTTCGTCGCGTACTCGAAGCTCGACTGCATGATCTTCGTGGTCGCGAGGTGCGCGAGGTCGATGTCCTCGCGGAAGTATCCGGTCACGTAGAGGTCGACGAAGCCGTCGGCGTCGGCGTCGAGGAACACCGCGGCGTTGCTGTTCATGCGCCGGCCGACGCCCGCGCGCTCGGTGACGTCGGCGAAGCGCAGCCGATCGGCGCCCGACTCGTTCGCGAACAGTTGCGGCTTGCCCCACTTGTAGACGAAGGCGTCCGCGTCGCCGTCGTTGTCGACGTCGGCCCAGATCGAGCCCATCGACGAGCCCATGCCGTCCTGGTTCAGCGCGGCGAGCCCCGCCTCCGCGGCGCGGTCGGCGAACGTGCCGTCCTTCTTGCCGACGAACAGCGCGTTGTCGGTCTTGAACGCGCTCGAAGTCGCGTAGAGGTCGAGGATGCCGTCGCCGTTCGCGTCGACGACCGACACCGCGGCGCCCATCCCGGAGACGTGGGTGCGGATGTTCTCGAGCTTTGGGTCGACGTCGGGCGGCCGGTGGGTGAAGCGGATGCCGATCTCGGCCGAGACCTCCTTCATCCGGAACCCATGGCCGCCGTCCGGCGCGGTGTCGTGAGTGGGCGGCTCGCGCCGGTCGAGCCACCCGATCGTGGCGAGGACCGCGAAGAAGACGATCGCGACGACGGAGTGCGCGAGCGTCGAGTGCGGCGGCGGGGCTGGAGGCGGCGGCGGCGCCGGCGCCGAAGGAGCGGTCGGTGGAGGAGGCGGCATCGGCGCGCGGATTCTAACCCTGGTTTGCGCTCGTGCTCGCGCTCTGCGGCGGCGGACGGAATAATCCGCGCCGGAAGAGTGACTCGGCAGCCGCACGAGCGTTCTGGTTCGTGGCGTCGAGAAGGTCGCGGATCGGGGCTTTCGACCGAGACGCACGGGAGGCGGATGGTGGAAGCAGCGCGGATCCCGACCGAGCGGAACGCGCGCCGTCGGCACGAGCCCCGCGTGTCCGGCGCGCCGAGTCGCGAGCTGATCGACACGCTCCGCCGGATCAATGCCGAGCTCGAGGCCAACTCGGCCGGGTTCGCCGTGCCGATCCCGGCCGACCTCGCGCGCGACCGTGAGTCGGTTTCCACCGCGCTGCTCGCCGCCGTCGCGCGCGGCGGCGGCCGGCCGGCGTTCGACCTCCTGTTCCGCATGAACGAGCCGTTCGTGCGCTTGCTCTGCCAGGTGCGGCTGCGGAAGAACCCGCGGCTCGTCGAGGCGGACGACCTCGTCCACGACACGTTCGTGACGCTGTACCGGCGTGCGCACACGTTCGTGCTCGACGCGCGCGCGACGTTCACGGGTTGGGTCACGCGCATGGTCGAGAACCTCATCATCGGCCACGCGCGGCGCGCGAAGAACCGGCCGATCTCGAGCGACCTCCGCGACATCGAGGACGGGGCGCGCGACCCGCTCGGCCGCATGATCCTCGACGAGGCGCGCGAGCGCGTCACGGCGCACTGGCCGCTGCTCGTGAGGTTTTGCGCGGCGGCGCTCCTGCGCCTGCCGCCCCAGATGCGGCGCGTCGTCGAACTCCGCGAGTGCGAGGGCCTCTCCTACCGCGAGATCGCGGACCGGCTCTCCGTCTCGCGCGGCACCGCCGCCATGCTCCTGCACCGCGCGCGGCTGAAGATCCTCGAGGTGATGAACCGGTCGCTCGCGCATCCCGGTCGCGACCCGCGCCATGGGCGCGGACGGCGTGACGGGCTCGGAGGTCGCGGATGGCGCTGACGTCGAACGGATGTCGAGGCGTGCGGTCGCGGCTGTCGGCGTGGCTCGACGGCGAGATCGACTCGCGGCGGTCTTCGGCCGTCGCGGCGCACCTCGGCGCGTGCCCGCGCTGCGCCGCGCACCTGAACGACCTGTTGATGGCTTCGGCCGCGTCCCGCCACGTCTTGCGCGAGCGCGCCGCCGCGAGTGCGCCGCCCGCGAAGCCGGCGCCGGCGTCCCGCGTCAGTCGTGCTTCGCGAAAACGGCGCGCAGGTCGTCGGGCAGCGGCACGGGGCGGAACGAGTCCATGTCGACGCAAGCCGTCACGTTGATGGAGTGCGCGAGCCGCCGGCCGTCCTGCGAGAAGAAGCGATAGTCCCAAGTCACCGACGTGCGACCCATCTTCGCGACGCGCACCTCGACCTTCGCGGTCGCGCCGTACTCGAACGGGTTCTCGAAGTCCGTCTCCAGCTTCACGGTCGGGAAGCCGAGCCTCCGCTCGTCGATGACCTTCGAGTACTCGGCGCCGACGGCGCGCTCGAAGAACTCCTCGAACGCGACGTGGCACCAGCCGAGCACGCGCGGGTAGTACGCGATGCCCGCCTTGTCCACGTCGCCGAAGCGCACCTTCACGGTCGTCTCGAACACCATCGATCACCTCGCGCAAAACGCGGCCTCGACCGCGCGGCTCACGAACTCCGCGAGCACCGAAAAGAGTCGCTCGCCTTCCGCCGCGCTCGCGGACGCCGGGTCGCCGAAGTAACCGCGCGGGCCGCCGGCCGCCCGCGCGTCGCTCGCGCCGGACCTGATGCGCGCCGCGATGTCGACCTTGTTCGCGGGCAACGACGCGCGCACGGCGTCGTCGACCAGTTCGGGCGCCTCCGCGAGCACGAGCGCGGTCTCGTAGCCGCCGCCGTGTCCGCCGCCTTCGCCGAATTCTCGGCCGAGCGCGTCGACGGTCGGCGGTCGCCGGTAGTCGGGGAAGATCACGACGCCGCGGCGCTCGGCGGTGACGCGCGCGGCGACGTCCTTCAGCATCCGCGCGTGCTCGGGCTCGAGATGGCCGTTCACGAGCGCGACGACGCGCGCACCCTGTGCGAGAGCCGACGACGCGATCTCTTCGATCAACGCGGCGACCGTCGCGGCGCGCACGGAGACCGTGCCGGCGAACGCCTTGGCGAACTCGGTCACCGAGTAGGCGAGCGGCGGGAGGACGAGCGCGTCGCGGCCGCGCGCGCGCAGGATGTCGGCGGCGCGCCGCGCGATGCCGCGCGCGATCACGACGTCGGTCGACAGCGGCAGGTGCGGACCGTGCGCTTCGGTCGAGCCGCACGGCAACAGCACCGCGGCCGCGCTCGCGGCGAGGCGCGAAGCGACCTGGTCGGACGTCGCACGGTCCCAGTCGGTCACGATCCGCGCAGCCTCTTCTTGTCGACCTTGCCGCGGTCGTTGCGCGGCAGCTCGGTGATGAACTCGACGAAGCGGGGGAACTTGTACCGCGCGAGCCGCGCTTTCACGAACTCCTGCAGTTCGCAAACGAGCTCGGCCGTGCACGCGACGCCGTCCTTCGCGACGACGAACGCCTTCGGCTTCACGAGCCCTTCTTCTTCGACGCCGATCACGGCGACGTCGCGCACCGCGGCGTGCTTCAACATGCACTCCTCGATCTCGAGCGGCGAGACCCAGATGCCGCCGACTTTCAGGAGGTCGTCCGCGCGCCCCGAGTAGTGGAAGTGCCCGTCGTCGTCGACGCGGAACTGATCGGCGGTGACCACCCAGTCGCCGCGGAACGTCGAGCGGCTCTTCGCGCGGTCGTTCCAGTAGCAGAGCGCGGCCGAGCCGCCGCCGACCCACAGCGTGCCGATCTCCCCCTTCGGCGCGTCGGTGCCGTCGGGCGACACGATGCGGACCTGGTACCCGTCGACGAGTTGGCCCAGCGTGCCCGGGCGCACGGCGCCGAGCCGGTTCGAGATGAACACGTGGAACATCTCCGCCGAGCCGATGCCGTCGAGCACCTCGACGCGAAACGCGTCCTTCCAGCGCTGGTACAGCTCCTTCGGCAGCGCCTCGCCTGCGGACGTGATGTAGCGGAGCGACGAGACGTCCGAGCGCTTCGCGGGCTCGATCGCCAGCATTCCGTTGATCGCGGTGGGGACGCTGACGAGGACGGTGGGGCGGAAGCGCGCGATGTTCTCGAACAACGCCTCGGGGCGCGAACGCTCCTGGAACAGCGCGACGGACGCACCCGCGCGGAACGGGAACATGAGGTTGGAACCGGTCGCGTAGCCGAAGAACAGCTTCGGGACGCCCATCGTGCGGTCGTCCGGCGTGAGCTGCATCACGCTCTTCGCATACCGCTCGCAGTTGAAGACGAAGTCCTCGTGGAAGTGCACGGCGGCCTTCGGCTTTCCCGTCGTGCCGGAAGTGAACAGCCAGACCGCGATCTCGTCCTTCAGAGTGTCGGCGCGCGCGAGGCTCGCGTCCTGCGCGTCGACGATGTCGTCGAAGCGAACAACCTTCACGCGACGCGCGCCGCGCCCCGTCGTCCACTCCTCGGGCGACGGCTCGCGCGTGTCGACGACGACGATCGCGCGCAGGAACCGGGCGTCCTTCGCGACGGCGAGGAACTGCGGCAGCGAGTCCTCGTCGACGATCGCGACCGGCGCGCGGCTGTACTCGAGGTAGTACGCGTAGTCGTCCGCGGGCAGGAGCGGGTTCACGCACGCGACGACGGCGCCGATCTTCACGGTCGCGAACCAGCTCGCGACGAACTCCGGCCCGTCGCCGAGCGCGAGCAGCACGCGCTGTTCGGGGAGCACGCCGAGGTCGGCGAGCGCGTTGCCGGTGCGGTTCGCGAGCGCGGCGATCTCGTCGAACGTGTGCGACGACTCGCGGCCGTTTCGGTCCTTCGCCACGACGGCGACGCGCCCGCCGCGGCCCGCCTCGAGGTTGTCCTCGAGGAAGTACGAGACCAGGTTGAAGCGCTCGGGCGGGGTGAACGTCACGGCGCGCTCCTCAATACATGGTCTTCGCGCCGAGGTGGGCCTCGAACGCTTTCGTGTCGAGGATCTTGCGGACCTCGTCGACGACGAAGTCGAGCTCCGCGTCGGTGTTGTAGAAGTGCGCGGAGAGCCGGATGCCGGCGCCGGGCCGGTAGTCGCAGAGGATCTCGCGGCGGTTCAGCTCCTTCGTCACCGCCTTGCCGTGCGGCACGTCGACCGCGATCGTCCCGCCGCGCTCCTCGGGTTTCGCCGGCGCCTTCACCGCGAGGCCGTTCGCGCGGCAGCGTTCGATGAGCCGCGCGGTCTGGCGCATCGAGTTCGCGCGGATGCGATCGACGCCGATCGCGTTCACGATCTCGTACCCGCTCTGCGCCGCGTACATCGCGGGGATCGCGGGCGAGCCGTGCAAGAAGCGGCGGATGCCGTCGGCGTAGCGGATCGGACCGGTCTCGAAAAGGAACGGCTCCGCGTGCGCGGCCCAGCCGGTGATGCGCGGCTCGAGCTTCCCTTGCAGTCGCGGCGCGACGTACAGGTACCCGGCGCCCGGTCCTCCGCACAGCCA
Source organism: uncultured Phycisphaeraceae bacterium (assembly GCA_964580365.1). Taxonomy (GTDB): domain Bacteria; phylum Planctomycetota; class B15-G4; order B15-G4; family JADJEK01; genus CAZBOK01. The sequence goes on along the minus strand of CAZOLL010000045.1, from coordinate 6,368 downwards.
CTTCACCGAGCCGCCGACGACGAAGTCGACGTCCCACTCCTTCGCGCGGATCGGCACCGTTCCCGCGGACTGGTAGGTGTCGAGCACGACCAGCGCGCCCTTCGAGTGCGCGTGCTGGACGATGCGCTTCGCGTCCTGGATGAACCCGGAGCGGAACAACACGTGGGAGATGGGCACGAGCAGCGTGCGCTCGTCGATCGCGGCGAGCAGGTCCTCGAGCTCGACGCCGACGCCGTCCCTGCTCTTCACCATCACGACCTCGGCGCCGCTCCTGCGGTGCGCCTCGTTCACGTACATCACGCTCGGGAAGTTCATGTCCGAGTAGACGACGCGGTTCTTCGGCGCGCGGAAGTCGAAGCACGAAAGCACGAGCGCCATCGCGACCGAGACGTTCTGGTGCATCACGACGTTGCCCGCGTCCACGCCGAGGATCGGCGCGAGTCGGTCGCCGAGCGTCACCGGCATCGCCCACCACGCCTCTTCCCAGGCGCGGATGCCGCGGCGGTTCCAGAGGTCGGCGTATTCGCGCACCCGCTCGAACGTCTGGCGCGGCATCGCGCCGAGCGAGTGAGAGATGAGATGCGTGCACGACTCGAGGATCGGGAACTCGGCGCGCCAACGCAGCAAGTCGTCCGTCATTTCCGGCACCTCGGCGGCGGCGCGTGCGTCGAACCTCGCGCGTGCTGCGCGGCGGCCGCGGACGGAGAGCCTACCAATGGAGGCGACGTCCGCGACTGCGCTCGCGTCGCTCTCGGAACGCGATTTCGCGCTTCTTCCCGACCCTGCCCGCGCCGATCGGTGCACCCGGAGACACACCATGAATCCGACTTCGCGCCGCGCGACGCTCGTCGCGCTCGGCGGCCTCGCATTCGCGCTCGTCGCGGATCGCGCTGACGCCGCCACCCCGCTGACGACCGTTCGCGTGGCGAACGGACTCACGAAGCCGGTGTGGGTCGGTTCTCCTCCGGGTGACAACCACCGGTTGTTCGTGATCGAGCAGAAGACGACGCCCTCGTCGGCCGGCCGCATTCGGGTGATCCAGGACGGCGTGCTCCTGACGAACCCGTTCCTCACCGTGACGGGCAACGCGACGGGCAACGAGCAGGGCCTGCTCGGCATGTGCTTCGACCCCGGCTTCATGACGAACGGGCGCTTCTACATCAACCAGACCAAGGCCGGCGGTGCGGGGATCTCGCAGATCGACGCGATCACGGTGTCGAACCCGGCGTCGAACGTCGCGAACGTCGTCTCGACGTTCAACCTGTTGACGCTGCTGCAGCCGTTCACGAACCACAACGCGGGCGGCATGGCGATCGGCAAGGACGGCGCGCTGTGGATCCCGCTCGGCGACGGCGGGTCCGCCGACGACCCGACCTGCAACGCGCAGAACGGCGCGTCACTCCTCGGCAAGATCCTGCGCATCGACCGGATGACGGGCGCGGCCGCGCCGGGCAACCCGGTGATCCCCGGTTTCGACCCGCGCATCTTCGCCTACGGACTGCGCAACCCGTGGCGCTGGTCGTTCGATCGCCTGACGGGCGACCTCTACATCGGCGACGTCGGTCAGGATGCGGCGGAGGAGATCGACTTCGTCGCGTGGCCGAGCGCCGGCGGGCAGAACTTCGGCTGGAAGATGATGGAGGCGACGAGCTGCGGCAACGGCGGCACGGCCGCGTGCGCCGGCAGCACGCCGACCTGCAACGCCACGTCGTTGATTCCGCCGGTCCACGTCTGGAGCCAGACCGGCACCGGCGCCTGCGCGATCATCGGCGGCATCGTCTACCGCGGTTGCGCGATCCCCGATCTGCAGGGCACCTACTTCTTCGCGGACTACTGCAACAACCAGGTGTGGTCGTTCAAGATGGTGGGCGGCGTGAAGACCGCGCTCACCAACCGCACTGCGGAGATGGTGCCGTCGACGGCCGGTACATCGATCACGAGCATCTCGTCGTTCGGCGAGGACGACCGCGGCGAGGTGTACATCTGCGACCTGAACGGGGGTGAGATCTTCAAGATCGTCCCCGCGGTCTCGGTCCCTGCGCCGTCCGTCGATCTCGGCAGCGGCAAGGCCGGCGGCAACGGCAGGGTGCCGCGCCTCGTGACCTGCGGTCTGCTCTCGCTCGGACTGCCGTGCGAGATCGACCTCGAGGACGCCCCGGCGAATCGTGCCGCGCTCCTCGTCGCGTCCGCGTCGCAGTCGCCGGTCTCCGTCTACGGCGGCACGTTCCTGCCCGCGCCTCCGCTCGTCGCCGTCGTGCTGCGCACGACCGACGCGAGCGGCCGGCTCGACCTCTCGGTCACCGGCGGCGGCGGTCCGTTGTCGTTCTACGCCCAGGTGTTGACCGATGACCCGGGCGCGACCGCCGGCGTCGGCATCTCGAACGCGCTGAGAATCGACTTCCAGCCCTGACCGGCGCGACCCGGGCGTCTCAGTCGAGCGTGACCTTCTCGAGGTAGGCGGGAGCCTCGGCGTTCCAGCCGAGCTCCTTCTCGATGCGCTTCTCGAACGCGACCAGCGAGTCGGGCTCGCCGTGCACGAGGAAGCAGCGCTTCGGCTTCTTCACCGCCGTCTTCAGCCAGCGCAGCACTTCCTCGCAGTCGCCGTGCGCGGAGAGCCCCTGCACCGAAGCGACGCGCGCGGAGACCCGCACGTCCTCACCGTGGATGCGGATGAACTTCGCGCCGTCCTTCAACAGGCGCCCGCGCGTGCCGACGGCTTGGTACCCGACGAGCAGCACGAGGTTCTCCTTGTAGGGGAGCCGGCGCTTCAAGTGGTGCAGCACGCGGCCGCCGGTCGCCATGCCGTTCGCCGACACGATGATCGCGGGCCCGCGCATCTGGTTCAGCGCCTTCGACTCGTCGACGCTCCGCGTGACGTGGATGTTCGGCGTGCGGATCGGGCACGAGCGCGTGTCCTTCAACAGGTCGATCGCGAGGTTGTGGTCCTCGCCGAAGCGGCAGTACAGATCGACCGCGTCGGTCGCGAGCGGCGAGTCCAGGTAGACCGGCACGTCGGGGATCCGTCGCTTCTCCATCAGTTGGCGCAGGTGGTAGAGGACGAGCGTGGTGCGCCCGACCGCGAACGCGGGGATCAGGACGACGCCGCCGCGCGTGAGCGTCGCGTTCAGCTCCTGCTCGAGCTGGTCCTCGATGGGAGGGAAGGCCTCGACGCGGTCGCCGTAGGTCGACTCGACGAGGACGTAGTCGAAGTCGTTCGGCAGAGGCGCGGGCGGGACCATGACCTCGCTGTCGTAGCCGCCGAGGTCGCCGGAGAAGACGATGCGCCGGCCTTCCGCGACCGCGAGCACGAACGCGGCGCCCAGGATGTGGCCGGTCGGGTGGAACGAGATGCTGATGCCGGACACGGCGTCGATCGTCTTCCCGTAGTCCACGGCCTGCAGGTGACGGATCGCCCGGTCGGCGTCCGCCTGGGTGTAGAGCGGGAGCGCCGGGCGGTGGCGGCTGTACTGCTCGCGGTTCGCGAACTCCGCTTCCTCTTCTTGCAGTCGCGCCGCGTCGGGGAGCATGATCGCCGCAAGCTCGCGCGTGGCCGGCGTGCACCAGACCGCTCCCGAGAACCCCTGGTGAAACAGTCGCGGCAGGTAGCCGATGTGGTCGATGTGGCCGTGCGTGAGCACCACCGAGTCGATCGCGCGCGGGCCGATCGGGAGCGGCGCCCAGTTGCGCTCGCGCAACGGCCGGAGCCCTTGGAACAGCCCCGCGTCGACGAGCACCTGCTGTCCGTTCGCGTCGAGGAGGAATCGCGAGCCGGTCACCGTCTGCGCCGCCCCGAGGAACTGCAGCGTGGGAGTCATGCTGGGTTCCTACCCGATCCATTCGTCGCGAAGCGCGACCGTTCTCCAGTGTAGGAACCCCCGCGGCCAACGGCCGCGGCAGCGCGCAGCGCTGCAGTCGATGGTCAATTCCGAGGCTCCGCGCCTTGGCGCGGAGCCTCGGTTACCAGGGCGCGTCCAGAGGTTTCGGTCGCGGGCTCGAGCCCGCGATGGGACCGGACGCGAGCGCCTCGCGAACGGTTCGGAGAATCGGCGGGAAGGATCCGGCCGCGTCGCACGACCAAGTCCCCGTTCGCAGCGCTCGCGGGGCAGTCGAGCGCGGCGAAGCGTGAAACCTCCTCGAGAGGCACCCGGACGCCCGGCGATCCGCCGCACACGGATCGCCGGGCTTCTTTCGTTCCGCCGGATCGCACCGGATACCGCGGGTCGAAGACCGGATATCGGGGGACCGTGGGTCGAGCAGCGCGCAAGGCCGAGTCCCCGTCTTGATCCCCTTGCAGGTCATCGCTACCCTCGCCGCGTTTTACTCGACCCGCAAAGGGTTTGCGTTGCGCGGGCGTCCGCCACTCCAGGTCCCCGTCATCGCGTCCTCGAAGTCACCGAATCGAATCCCGGAGGAAGCACCGAGATGCTCCCGACGAAGCGGCTGTTCCTGATCGCGTTCTGCTCCGTGGCTCTCTTCGCGGCAAGGCCGGTTCTCGCGCAGGAAGAGGGCGGTGAAGAGTCCGCTCCGGCCGCCGAAAGCACGGAAGGAACGCCCGCCGCGGAAGCGCCGGCCGCGGAAGCCGAGCCCGCGCCGGACAAGGACGACCCCGCGCTCGTCGCGCTCGTCGACAAGGCGGTGAACGGCGACTACCGCGCGCACAAGGCCGCGCTCGACGAGATCGCCGCGAAGCACGGCGCCGCCGCGGTGAACCCGCTCCTGAAGTTCATCTCCTCCAGCGCCGACACCGACCAGCGCGTGCGCGCGATCTACTGCCTGCGCCGCCTCGGCAAGGAGTCGAATCTCGCGATGGTCGCGGGCCTGCACTCGCAGGACGCGATGACGCGCAGAAACCTCGCGCTCGCGCTCACCGAATGCGGCGACGCGATCGCCGCCCCATCGCTCGCCGCCGTCGCGCAGTGCGACACCGACCCGCTCGCGCGCGAGAAGGCCGCCGCGGCGCTCGCGAAGATCGGCGGTGCCTCCGCTGCGTCGGACGTGAAGGCGGTCGACCAGCTCACCGCGCTCGCGCAGCGCATGCTGTCGGGCGACGCCGCCGGCCTCCCGGCCGAGGCGCGCTCGCGCGTGTTCTTCTGGCACGACACCCGCGTCGCGTCGCGCGCACTGCCGCCGCAACTGTTCGGCGCGGCGTACGGCAAGGTGTTCGCCGAGGATGCGCTCGCGATGGATCCGGGCCACGCCGCCGCGCGCGAGACGCTCGTGAAGGCGTACGCCACGCTCGCGACCGGCATCGCCGCGCTCGCGAAGGCCGGTGGCGACGACGTCCCCGAGGCCGCGGGCCTGTGGGTCGGTCGCCTCTCGAAGGTCGAGGACCTCGCCCGCCTCGGCGGCGCCATGCCGCCGAAGCTCGCGTTCGAAGCCAAGATCCCCGACTCCGCGAAGATCGGCGGCGCCGCGGGCCTGCTCGGCTCGAGCGACAAGCGCCTGCGCTACAAGGCCGCGCTCACCGCGGCCGGTCCGACCGCTCCGGCGAACGTCGTCGAGACGCTCGGCCAGGCGATGTCCGAAGACGCCGTCCGCCACGTGCTCGTCGTCTCGCAAGACGTCCCCGAGCTGAACGCGTGGGTCGCCGGCCTCACCGCGCGCGACGTGTTCGTCACGGGCGCGAACTCGGGCGGCGAAGCGCTCGCGCGGGCGAAGACCGCGCCGGCGAAGGACGCCATCATCGTGCGCGCCAGCGTGAAGGACGTCGCGGTCGACCACATGATCGCGAACCTCTCGCGCGACGTGCGCAGCAAGGACACGCCGGTGATCGTCGTGGCCGACGAGGCCGACGTCGCGCGCCTGCAGGCCCTGCTCGGCGACAAGGTGCTCGCGGTGGTGCCGGCCCCGGCGACCGCCGCCGTGCTGAAGCCTTCGCTCGACGCCGCGTTCGAGAAGGCGAAGCTGAACGACGAGCGCATGGACGCGGAGATGTTCGCCGCGTTCGCCGCGCAGGCGCTGGCGCAGATGGACGCCGCCTCGCTCGCTCCCGCGGAGACCGCTCTCGTCGATGCAATCGGCCGTGAGGACGCGGTGCAGGTCCCCGCGCTCGTCGCGATCGCGAAGCTCGGCCCCGAGGGCGCGGAAGCGCCGCTCGTGAAGCTGATCGGCGACGCGTCGGCCTCGCCGGCCGCGCGCGTCGGCGCGACCAACGCGCTCGGCGGCGTGCTCGCGAAGCACCCGGCGCACCCGGGCTCGATCGAGGCGCTGGCGGCGCAGATGAAGAGCGCGAGCGGCGAGATGCGCTCGGCCGCGGCTTCCTCGCTGGGTTCGGCGCTCTCGCTCACGAGCGAGCAGCGCGCGAAGCTCCTGCTCGAGAACCGCCTGACCTACTGAAGTTCGCTCAGAGCGAACGCGGGGTCGAGAGT
>CAZOLL010000044.1:0-15482 GCA_964580365.1 uncultured Phycisphaeraceae bacterium | reverse complement strand
TGCCCTTGCTCCTGCCCGGCATCGCCGCCGGCGCGCTGCTCGCGTTCCTCTCGATGCTGACAGAATTCACGGCGTCGATCCTGCTGTACGTGCCCGACAACCTCCCCATCGGCGTCGAGATCTTCAACCGCCGCTACAACCGCGCGCTCGGCGAGCCGGCCGCGCTCTCGACGCTGTTGCTCGTCGCGCAGGCGCTCGTCGCCTGGATCGCCGCCCGGCTCGTGCGCCGCCGGCCCGACCCGGCGTTCGCCGCTTCGTGATCCCATGCCGTCCGCACGGGAAAAGCCGGCGTCGTCGCATCCGCGCGGGCTGTGCGACGCTTGCGTCCACGTCTCGTTCGTGACGAGCGGCCGCGGCACGACCTTCCTGATGTGCGGGCGCTCCAAGACCGACGAGCGCTTCCCGAAGTACCCGCCGCTCCCCGTGCGCGCGTGCGTCGGGTTCGAGGCCGGCCCGGCGCCCGACTCGACGGACTGTTTCAAGAAATGACTTGTCATTCGTCAGCATTCACTTACAGTACGAGCCTCGTCCTCGCCGAAGAGGTCCGCATGCCCCCCGTCGATCGTTCTCCCGAGCGCCGCTCGAAGCTCACGCCGATCTTGGCGAAGGCTTTCGCCGAGCTCGGCTACCGGCGCACCACGACGCAGGAGCTGGCGAAGCGCTGCAAGGTGCAGGAGACGATCCTCTACCGCCTGTGGCCCGACAAGCAGCGCATGTTCCTCGCGGCGATCGAGTACGTGTATCAGCTCTCGAGCGAGACCTGGCTCGCCTTGCTCGGGAACGCCGATGACGCCGGCTCGCCCGCGCAGCGCATCCTCGCGCATGAATCGCGGCACCAGGGCGAATTCGGCCTGTACCGCATCATCTTCGCCGGGCTCAGCGAGGCGGACGATCCGGAGATCCGCCGCGCGCTCGCGGACATGTATGCCCGCTTCCTCCGCTTCATCGAGACCCAGATCGGCGCGCACCACGGCCGGTCGGCGAAGGGCCCGCTGCCGAGCGCCGAGCTCGCGGCCTGGGCGCTGCTCGGACTCGGCACGGTGTCGAACATCGGCAAGGAGCTCGAGCTCCTGCCCGACCCGAAGCGCCGTCGCCTGATCCTCGAGATCGGCACGCTGCTCCTCGAAGGGCGGGTCGCGTGATCTCTTTTTTTCTTCGTTGTGTAAGTACTCACTGACGCGATTACGGCGTCTGGAAAGGTCTGTCATGAGAAGCCGCATCCGCTGGTCGATCCCGTCCCTGGCCGCTCTCGTCGTCTGCTGCCCCGCCGGCGCGTGCTCAGCAGGCTCCGTCGGCGCGTCGCCGCCGAGCGCGAAAGAATCGATCTCGGCGCTGACGATCTTCCCCGTCGATCTCGGCGGGGAGCCGAGCCGGGACGTCGCCGAAGTGCTCGGCCTCCTGCTCGAGAAGAAGGGGCTCTCGTCGATCGAGATCGCCGACTCGACCTTCGCGCCGCCCGAAGGCGCGGCGTCCGAGGAAGTCGGGAAGGCGTTTGGCGCGTTCGTTGCCGCGCACCCGGTCAGGACGAAGCACGCACTGTTCGCCCGCATCGAGGGCGAGCGACCGGCGAGCGGCCCGCCGCGCATCACCGGCCTGTTCGGCGTCGTCGTCGGTGCGGACGGCGCGGTCGCGTGGCAGGACGCGCGGACGCCGGCGGACGCGGAGTGGAAGCGCTTGCGCTCCGTCGAGCCGATGACCCTGTGCGTCCTCCTCACCGATCACCTCGCTCCTTCGCTCGCGCTCGGCGACCCGCCCGGCGAAGACGGCGCGATGGCGCAGCTGTGGGCCGCGAAGTCCCACATGCCGTCCGCGGCCGAGCGCGAAGCGATGTCCGCGCGCCTCGCGGTGCTGAAGTCGAAGGGCGCCGCGGCGCGCGTCCTCGTCTGCCCGATCCGCACCGGAACTTCCGCGGACCGCGCCGCGGCCGAAGCGCTCGCGAAGCGGCTCGCCGGCGACGGACTCTGCGCGGCGAGTGTCGCCACGGGCGACTGGCCCATCTCCGTCGAGCCGTCCCGAAACGAGCAACGCATGCTGTGGGACATGGCGCACGCGGTGCAGGCGCGCACACGCGACGCGGCGCCCGACGCGGACTACGTCCTGTTCATCGATTGCCTGATCTCGAGCCGCGGAACCGTCGGCGCGGTGCATTTCGCCGTCTGCGACCGCGCGGGCGAGCTCGTGCTCGTCGACTTCCAGAACGACCATCACGACGACTTCCGCGCGGTCGCGCCGCACGACGCCGCAAAAGCCGGCGAGCTGGTCGCGCGGCGCTGGGCCGTTCGCTGCCGTTGACCGCGCGGCGGCAGAACCCGGCGAGCACCGCTGCGGAAGCCCCCGCGGTCTCCGTGCAGAGAGGCGGCTCCGCGTCGCGCGGAGCCGCATCTCCTCCGGTCGAGAACCCGCTCTCGCCGCTGCGTCGCGCCCGGCCCGGCGCGCGTTTCCGCGTGTGCTAGGATTCGCCGCTCGCCCGTACCGACGCACGCCGGGAGTTCCGCTCGATGAAAGACGAATCCGCAGGCGCCTACGGCCCCGTGACGCCAGGCGACCCCGCCGTCGTCGCCGCCTACCTGCGCGAGGGCGGCATGCTCAACGTGCCTTGGGTGGAGTCGCCGTTCTTCGCAACGCAGATGGCATCGCGCCAGCTCTCGTCGCAGGAGCGAGCCTGGGCGCAGCACTTCCATGACCACGGCTACCTCGTCATCGAGAACGCGTTCGACCCGGCGCTGCTCGACCAGATCGTCGGCGAGTACCCGCGCCTCTTCGACCGCTCGCTGAAGCACGACGTGCCGGACAGCGTGCAACGCCTGCTGCACCAGGACTCGAACCGCATCCAGGACGCGTGGTGGATCAGCGAGCCCGTGCGCCGCCTCGCCGCCGACCCGAAGATGCTCTCCATCCTGCGGCTGCTCTACGGCCGCGACTCGATCCCCTTCCAGACGCTGAACTTCATCAAGGGCACCGAGCAGGCGACGCACAGCGACGCCATCCACTTCAGCAGCATCCCGTCGCGCTTCATGTGCGGCGTGTGGGTCGCGCTCGAGGACATCACCGAGGACAACGGCCCGCTGGTCTACTTCCCCGGCAGCCACAAGCTCCCCGAGCTGCGCCTCGAGGAGCTCGGCGTGTGGGCGCCGGACAACGAGCTCGGCGTCGGCCCCCACTACCCGCGCTACGAGAGCTACATCGACGCCTGCACCAAGGCGAGCGGCACGCCGCCGAAGCGCCTCACGTGCAAGCGCGGCACCGCACTCGTCTGGGCGAGCAACCTCCTGCACGGCGGCTCGCCCATCAAGAAGTCCGGCACGACGCGCCTCTCGCAGGTGACGCACTACTTCTTCGAGAAGTGCCTCTACTACACGCCGATCCTCAGCAACCAGCTGCTCGGCGAGTACTGCCTGAAGAACCTGCTCGACGTCCGCAACCGGCAGCCGCTCGTGCACTCGATCAACGGCGAGCCGATCGAGCTGTACGAGCTGCCGAACGGCCGCCATCGCGTGACGCGCGTCGGCGGCGCGATCGGCCCGGCGGGCTTCGGCCGCACCGATGCGCCGCCCCCGCCGCCGAAGCCCGACCCGCGCGACGAAGTTCGCAAGACGGTGCTGAAGTTGATGGAAGAGCAGGCGCGCATCGTGCAGGCCTCTCCGAAAGTCGACGCGATCCACCGCGCGGAGACGCTGGCGAAGATCTGCGACGTCGCGTTGCGGTCGCTGGAGCGCAACGGTCCCGCCAACTGAGGTGGCGCGTGAAGGTGATCGGCGAGTTCTTCTCCGAGCCCGAAGCGCGCATCGCCAAGGACCGCCTCGACGCCGCCGGCATCGAAGCGCGCCTCGACGGCGTCGAGCTGACGACCGCCGGTTCGGTGTTCGAGCTCGGCCGCGGCGCGATGATCCGACTCGTTGTCGACGACGAGGACGCCGAGCGCGCGCGCAACGAGTTGTTCGGCGATCCGAAGCCGCCTGATCCCGAACTCGAGGAGGGGCTCGCGACGGAGCGCCGGCGGCGCCGGATGATCGCCTTGTTCGCTCTGACGATCGGGTTCCTCCCGATCGTTCTGGCCGCGATCTACTGGGCGATCCGCAAGCTGACCGCGGGCTGATCCGAGAACGATCCGCGACGCCCGAACCCGTTACCGCTCCCCGCGCTTCTTCACCGTCATCAACACGTCGCCGCCCGCGAGGTCGGCGTGCTCCGCCGGCGGGGGCGCGAACGCGAGGCGCGACTCGCGCACGTCGATCCGTTCGTCTGCGATCCCGCGCTCGAGAAGCGCGAGCCGCACGCCCCCGTTGCGGCCCGGACGCCGAAGTCGTTCGCGAGGTCGAAGTCGAGCGGGCCCCGACGAGCGAGCTTCAGCGTCGCGGACGCGTGCGCTCCGAGCCGTCCGTTGACGCGTGCTGCCGCGGACTGCGACTGCGGAAGTTCCTACCACCGGGGATCCGGTGCGCGCTGCGCCGACTTGGCGGGGAGGGAACCCAATGCCCCGGAACGACGCTGCAACGAGAACGGGACGCCGGACCATGTGTCCGACGTCCCGTCCGGATTCAGCTCAGCAGGGTTCTAAGACGCCTGCTTGCGTTGCAACTGAAGGATCTTCTCTTCCTGTGCGCGAAGGTCGGTTTCCGTCGCGTCCAGCTGAGTCCGCCGCTTCGCGATCTCACGCTTCGCGGCCGGGCTGTCGTCGCGCTCGTCCTTCTGGTTCAGCGCCAACTTGAGTGCTTCGAGCTTGTCGATCGAAGTGAGGACCTTTTGGTAGGCCACGATCACGGCGTCGAACTTGTCGCCGTTCACGAAGTCTTTGGCGATCGCCTTCGCCATCAGGTCGCCCACCTTTCCGGGGGAAGTCCGGCCCTCGACCTTGCCGAGCCTGGTTCCGTCCGCGGCAAACACGACGAATCGCGGCAGCGCGCCGCCGCCGATGTGTTGAGCGAACGGATGATCGGGTCCGATTGCGTCGCCGTCGGCTTTGACCATGGTGAAGAGCTTCGCGGAGATCATCACGCGCTCGTCGCGCAACACGGTGTTGTCGGCCAGGGCCTGGTTCGTTGCGTTCTTCTCGGACGACGACGTCAGGTAGACGACGAACGGCCGATCCCCTTCGCGATCGCAACTCTTGATCATGTTCCTCGAAAGGCTCGGATCGAGCACTTCTGTTCCCTTCACTCCGGTCGACACGTGAACCGCGTCGGCCATCTCCTTCCAGTTCAGATTGAGCTTCGCCAAACTGGCGCCGCTACGGCCTCCGCATCATCCCGCGCCCGCGTTGGGCACGAGGACGAGAGCGACCGCGGCGGAGAGCGCAAGCGAGAGCAAGGACAGAGTCGTCCGCCTCATGCTGGTCCTCCGATGAACGCGACCTGAAACTCGATGCCGCTCGACCCGGCCCGAGCGGACCGGACATCGCACGCCTTCGGAGTGTATCGCGAAGTTCCCGAAGGCAACAGCCGCTGCAGGAGGGGGTGTCGGTTCTCCACCGCGTGTTCCCGGGGGGCGGGCAGACCGAACCTGCGACAGACGAAAGGCACCGACGACGCGAGCGGGCTGCACCTGGCGCTGCACTCGCAGCACGAATCGTCACCCGTCGATGTCTCGTCGTGGACTTCGAACGACGCGAACGGCGCCGACTCAGAACGCACGCAACCCCCCGAACGCGCTGCGCGCACGCGGGAGGTTGCGAGTTGTGAGCTGGTGCACCCGTCGCGAGTCGAACGCGAAACCTTCAGCTCCGGAGGCTGACGCTCTATCCATTTGAGCTACGGGTGCGGATCGGTCGGAGAGTGTAGCGGCGACGCGCGCCGCGTCACGGGCTGTTGAAGTGGATGCGCAGGCCGGTGTCGTCGATGCGCGTGATCTCGATCATCATCCCCTTCAGGTACTTCTCCGCGAGCGCGGGATCCGGCGTCTCGACGCCGGCGAAGGGGTTGTCGATCGGGGCTGCGTCGGGAGTGCGGCCGCGGCGCTTCGGCTGCGCGACCACCATCTTCAGGCCGGTCAGCGCGTTCTTCGCGAACTCCTGCGCGTCCCAGTACAGCATCGCGCTGGCGGTGCCGCCGCCGCCCTTCTCGACCGCGGCCTTGAACTCGTCGCTCGCCGCGAGGTTCGGCAGGTCGGCCGACGCGCGGCGCCGCAGCGTGTCCTTCAACAGCTCGTCGGAGAGGCTCACGATCAGGTAGTCGTCGAGCACGGCGTAGCGGATGGTCGCGACCATCGCGATCGGCACGCTGAAGACGGTCGTGCCCTGGAACTCCTCCTTCTTGCGCGCGGCGTGCATGCCCTGCTCGCGGAGGATCGCGTCGACTGCAGTCGTGACGCGGCCGCCGTCCTTCAAACCGATCGCGACCACGAAGTTGGGCGGGATCATCGCGCCTTCGGCGTTCTCCAACTCCTCCTCGCTCAATGGGACGGTGAAGACGCCGATCTCGCCCGTGAGGTTGTCGATCAGCTCGGACTTCAGGTCGACGTCGCCGACCTTGAAGTTCTCCGCGAGCGCCGCGTCCATGCTCTTCGCGGTCTCGGGGTCCATCTCGCCGAGCATCGCGCGGACGGCCTCGATGCCCGGGGCGATCCCCAGGTGCCACGCGGTGACCGACATCGGCTTCTCCGGCGCGAGCGCGTGGACTTTGAACTCGTCCGGCTGGAAGAACGCGTGCGCGAGGCGCGGGATCCAGCCCTGTCCGGTGAACGGGACCTCGGCGTCGACCTCCGTGCCGGCTTCGGACATCCGGATGCTGCCGGCGAACGCGCCGAGGTCGCGCACTCCGAGCGAGTCGATCACCTTCTTCTCTTCCTCGCCGAGCCGGCCGGACGACTCGCCGATGTCGAGGAAGGTGGACAGGAGCTTCGGCAGGTCGCCGAACAGGCGGATCCCGTTCTCGCCGCGCGCGGCGGACGACTTCGCGAACGCCGCGTTGTCGGCGAGCGACTCTCCGCCCTCGCCCGACAGCGCGGCGAGCGCCTCGGCGAAGTAGGGCCGCTCCTTCAGCTCTTCCGAGCAGATCGTCGCGACGAACACGTCGCCCTTCAGCCCGTAACGCAGGACGAACGGATGCCTGTTCGCGTCCTTCGCGCTGAGGAGGACGCGCACGTCGACGTCGCCTTCCTGCTCGCTCTGTCGGATGGTCTTTCCGTCGGCGACCTCGCGGTCGGTCATCACGTCGAGGCGGGAGAGGAACTCCTCGCCCTTGTCGCCGACGCCGAGCAGGCAGAGGAACGCGGGGAAGGTCTCGACGCCGCCCACGGGCGCGCCGTCGGCGCCCGGCGCGGGGGCGGTGCACTTCAGGTCGAGCAAGGCGAGCGCGGCGCCGCCGGTGATCATGTCGACCAGCTCGAGCGGCGAGGCTCCGACCTCTTCCTTGGTCTTGTCGCCGATCGCGGTGAACTCCTTCGCGAAGCGCTCTTTGATCGCATCGAACCCGGGGTCCGCGAGCATGCGGCCCCACGCCGTCTCCGCGGCGGCTTTCTTGAACGCCGTCACGTCGTCGACTCCGACGAACGCCACCGTGTTCGCGGGCACGTTCTTCTCGAAGCCGCCCGCGAGCGCGGCGGAGAGCGGCGCGGCGAGGAACGCGGCCGCCACGGCCGCAAGGACGAGGGACGGAGCGCGGGTCATTCTGACTTCTCCTGCGGGTAGACGATGAGTCGATCGTGGACGAGGATCGCGATGTCCGCGCGGCCGTCGCCGGTCACGTCGCGGATGACGATTTCGCGCGGCTCGTGGTCGCCGCGCTCGCCCCGTTCGAAGATGCGTTGCTCGTACACCGGCCACTTGAGCGCGTGCTCGAGGCCGTTCTTGTGCGCGGCCACCACCTCGATCAGGTGGTGGTTCACCTCGGCGATGGCGATGTCGGGCTCGCCGTCCGAGTTGAGGTCGCCCACCTCGATCGCGTCGAGGTAGGCCTCCTTCACGGGCGCCTCGAAGTCGGCGACCACGACGAGGGTCGGGTCGCGTCCGCCGTTCTGCACCGCGCCGACGACGCTGGGTGTCGTGAAGAGGAGGTCCTGCCGGCCGTTCTTGTCGAGGTCGCCCACGAGGATGCCGCTCGCGGCGGGGATCGGCAGGTCGACCTTCGCGATCTCGCGCGCCGCGCCGTCGCCGCGCTTCAGCACGCGCGCCGAGTCGCTCGGCTTGTCGACGACGACGATCTCCGCGCCCGGCTCGCCGTCGAGGTCGGCGAAGCCGACGGCCGTGACCTCCGCGGTCGGGCTGTCGAGGTTGAACTGCCCCACCACCTGCGGCACGACCTTGCCGTTCTCGACCGAGAGCCAGAACGCGCGCGCGAAGTTCGGGCCCGGCGCGAGCAGCTCGTTCTTGCCGTCGCCGTCGATGTCGCCGTACGCGAGCTGGCGGCGCGCCAAGCCGTTGAGGATGCCGAGGTTCGGCACCTGGTCGGCCTTGGCGTCTTCGAACTTGTCGCCGCGCGCGAGCAGGACCTTCGGCACCTCGCGCCCGAGGAAGAGGATCGCGTCCTGCTTGCCGTCGCGGTCGAGGTCGACGAGCCACAGGTCGGTCGGGTCGGACTTGCACTCGGGCAGGTCGAAGCTGCGCGCCACCGCTCCATCCTTCCCGAGCTGGACGAGTTGGCGGCCGACCTTGCCGCCCTTCTTCTCCTTGTCCGCGACGGCGAGCCAGATCTCCGCGTGCTTGTCGCCATCGGTGTCGGCGGCGTCGAGCGCGAGCAGCTTCTTGCCCTCGGGGATCGGGATCGAGGCCGGGAAGGCGAGCTTGCCGTGCTCGTCGACCTTCGCGACGCCGATCGCACCCTCGTCGACGGCGGCCATGACGATCTCGACGCGTCCGTCGCCGTCGAGGTCCGCCGCGCGCGGTCGCGCCGCGCCGACGAATGCGGGGTACGCGTCGCTGGCGCAGCGCGCGCCGCCGAGCAGGTCGCGGTGCACGACGATACGCGCCGCCGACGGCTCGGACACGATCAGCTCCGGTTGGCCGTCGCCATCGAGGTCTGCGAGCGTCTCGTCGCGCTTGTCGGCGTCCTTCGACGGCGCGTACGCGATCGCGCGCAGCGCCGAGAGCTCGAGCTTGTCGGCGTCGGCCGGCGGCTGGTCGGTCAGGCGGAGGAGCGAGAGGCGACCGGAGAGTTTGCGGATCGCGAGCACGTCGCACGAGCCGTCGCCGTCGACGTCGGCCGCGCAGTAGTTGCGGATCTCGGCGAAGCGCGAGCCGACCTCGGGGCCGAAGCGAGCGGCACCGAGGCCGAGGCGGTGGCGGAACGGCCACTCGCCCGATCCGGTCGCGTACAGCAGATCGAGCGCGCGATCGCCGTTCAGGTCGACGACGGCGAAGCCGCCGACGTCCTTCGTGGCGTTCGCGAGCGTAATCTTCTCGAGGAACTTGTCCCCGTCGCCCTGCAGGAAGAGGTACGTGTTCTCCTTGCCGAGCACGACGAAGTCGGTCTTGCCGTCGCCGTTCAGGTCGGCCGCGCGCAGCGCCTCGGACACCGGCGACGGCTGCTCGACGGCGAAGCGCACGACGCGGCGATAGCGCCCGTCCTTCTCGCGCCACGCGACGCTGACCTTGTTCGAGTCGCCGAGGTAGAGCAGGTCGCCGGTCTTGTCGCCGTTCAGGTCGGCGATCGCGATCGACGTCACCTTCTCCTCGACGGGGTAGTTCTCGCGCGCGAAGAACGCCTCGTCGGGCAGGTCGTTCACCGACTCGGGCTCGCCCTCGGACCAGACTCCGGCGCCCGGTTCGCCGCGGTTCAGGAACAGGTTGATCCGCGCACGCGCGTTGTTGACGACGACGAGGTCGTCCTTGCCGTCGCCGTCGACGTCGCCGGCGGTGAGGCACGAGCAGCCGTCGTTCAACTTGGAGATGACGAGGCCGCTGAAGCCGTAGTGGCGGAACAAGCCGTTCTTGCCGGAGTCGTCCTCCTCGTCCGCCCGCGCGGTGAGGGCGGAGACGGCGACTGCACACGACAGCGCGAGCACGATCGTCGGGACGAACGCGGGAGTGGAGCGCACGGCGAACCTCTTGGCCCTTCGACTCGGACGAAGCGCGGCATCCTAGATGACCGCCGCGGCCGCGGCGAGAACGCGCTCAGCGCGCGCCGTGTTCCGGAAGGCGCGCGAGCCCCGGATGTCCGCGCGAGATGCGCGTCGCGCGGAACAGGCCGTACGCGTTCATGCGTCCGACGGGCCCCGGCTCGAGCGGAGCGTCGCCGCCGACGTCGTTCCAGAAGTCCCACACGACCGCGCCGTCCTTCGTGACCTCGAACACGCGTCCCTGCTCGCCCGAGCAGATCAGCGTGTTGCCGTTCTCGAGTCGCTGCGCGCCCGAGATGAAGCTCGAGTAGAAGCGCTGGTCCTCCCGCTCGCCGTAGGTCCACACCGGCGCCGCGAACTCGTCGAAGGGGAACGCGATCTCGTCGACCGTCGAATGCGGTCCGCCCGCGCGCGCGCCCATGCCGTTGTTGAAGCAGAGGACGTTGCCCGCGCCGGGCAGGCCGGGCTTGATCCACTGCGCGTCGTGCTGGTGGAACAGCTGGCGGTCGGACGGCTTGCCCGCGCGATGCGCCTGCGGGTTTCCCCAGCGCTGAAGGATGCCGCCGCCCTTCCCGCGCTTCCCGCCCGCGTCGGTGCGCGCCTCCTCGGTGGTCGTCGAGTGGTCGATGACCCAGAACTCGTCGAGCCGCGGCACGGACATCACGAGCAGGTCCGCCTCCGCGTCGAGATCGATGCTGTTCGTGTGCAGCCAGTCGGCGCCGCGCACGTTGCGAGGCTGGCCCTTCCCCGTCGTCGCGCCGCCGGCGAGGTAGCCGGCCTGCCGCATCTTCTCCTCCTCGGCCGCGCGCGTCTCCTCCGGCGTCTTCGGATACATGCGGTCCGCGTTGACGTCGATGCGCTCTGGATGCTTCGCGACCTCGCCGTAGTTCGCGCGCTGCGCATCGAAGTCCTGAATCAGGTGATCCCAGACGTGCCACTCCCAGACGATGGTGCCGCCGTTCGATCCTTCCGGTCGGATCTCGAACAGCGCGTCGGGCCACATCTCGCCGCACTGCATCAGCGCGGGGTCGCGGCCCGCCATCACCGCCTGCGTCGCGCTCTTCCTCTCCCACGAGATCAGCATCACGTTTCCGTTCGGGAGGATTTCGATGTCGTGGTGATGGTGCTTCCTCTCGTCGGCCCACGGGAAGTCCCAGAGGATCTCGCCATCCCACGCGATGCGTTGGATGCGGGCGCCGACGACGCCGGGCTCGAAGATCACGCCGGTGGGCACGCGCGCGCAGCGGTAGATCGAGCCGTCGTCCTGCAGGAAGGCGGAGAAGCCGGGCGGCGCGTCGCTCTTCCACTCGTGGACGACCTTTCCGGACATGTCGACGAGGACCGTGCGCAGCGAGCGGAGCGGAGCGAGCAGCGTGTAGCCGTCGAAGGCGCGGTCGGTGGAGATGCGGAGGCCGCGGGGTTCGTCAGCGGTTGCGCTGGGGGCGGAGGCGGGAGCGGGAGGGGGAGCGGGAGCGTTTGCGGGAGCGTTTGCGGGAGCGTTTGCGGGAGCGGGCGGAGGCGATGGTTCGTGCTTCTCGCAGCCGGGGAACGCGGCGACGGCGAGGACGAGCGCGCTCGAGAAGCGGACGCGACGGGCCGGGGTCGACATGAGGAAGCGATTCGCCGCGGACGGGCCACTGGGCAACGAGGCGAGCACCTTATCACG
Organism: uncultured Phycisphaeraceae bacterium; assembly: GCA_964580365.1. Lineage (GTDB taxonomy): Bacteria > Planctomycetota > B15-G4 > B15-G4 > JADJEK01 > CAZBOK01. The sequence continues at coordinate 3,826 of CAZOLL010000044.1, read as the reverse complement.
CTCCCGCGAACCGCGTCTTCGCGCGGAGTCGCGGTTCACTGCGCGCGAAGCGCTCTGCTACCATGCCGCGTCCCGCTCCCCGGAGAATTCCACATGCTCGCGCCGCTGCTCCTCACGGCCGCCCTCCTCGTGCCGGACGAGTTCACGCTCACCGACGGCAAGGTCGTGCGCGGCGACGTGCTGAAGGAGACCGACGAGAAGGTCTTCGTGGACATCGGCTTCACGGTGCTCGAGCTGCCGAAGGTGAAGATCCTGAACCGCGCGACCGACGCCGACGCCGAGAAGGCGAAGGCCGGCGAAGCGGCGGAGGCGAAGGACAAGGGCCTGTGGTCCGAGGCCGAGCTGAAGGAGACCACCGTCAAGGAAGCCGTGGAGCGCGTGTCCGAGGCCGTCGTCCTCGTGAAGACGCCGTCCGGCCTCGGCTCGGGGTTCATCATCCGCGAGGACGGGCACATCATCACGAACTCGCACGTCGTCCAGGGCGAGGCGCAGATCACCGTCACCGTCTTCCGCATGAAGGACGGCCAGTTCGAGAAGAAGCAGTTCGAGAAGGTGAAGCTCGTCGCCGTGAACCCCGAGGTCGACCTCGCGCTGCTCAAGATCGACGACGAGGAGCTGAAGGGCGAGACGCTGAAGAAGGTGACGCTCGGCAACATCGACACGCTGAAGGTCGGGCAGACGGTGTTCGCCGTCGGCGCGCCGCAGGGCATGGAGCGCAGCGTCAGCCAGGGCATCGTCTCGATCAAGAACCGCGAGCAGGGCGGGATGGTCTACATCCAGACCACTGCGGCACTGAACCCCGGCAACTCGGGCGGCCCGCTGTTCAACTCGAAGGGCGAAGTGATCGGCGTCAACTCGTGGAAGCGCCTGTTCTCCGAGGGCCTCAACTTCGCGATCCCGTCCGACTACGTGAAGCACTTCCTCACCAACCACGACGCGTTCGCCTACGACCGCGACAACCCGAACACCGGCTACCGCTACCTGCCTCCTCCGGAGCGGCCGAAGACCGGCGAATCGAAGGAGTGATGGCCGAACTGTCGGGCATGTCGCGCGCGCCCGAGAACGGCGCGCTCCGCGTGTTGATCGCCGCCGCGCGCTTCAACGAATTCGTCGTGCGCCGTCTGGTCGACGGCGCACTCGCGGAGTTGAAGGAGCTCGGCCTCGCGGACGAGAACGTCACGCTCGCGTGGGCGCCGGGCGCGTTCGAGCTGCCGCTGGTCGCCCGCGCTGGCGCAGAGAGCGGCCGCTTCGACGCGGTCGTCTGCCTCGGCGCGGTCATCCGCGGCGAGACCGACCACTACCAGTTCGTCGCCGGTGAAGCGGCGCGCGGCATCGCGGACGCCGCGGCGTCGACGGGAGTGCCGGTGATGTTCGGCGTGCTCACCGTCGACAACCTCGAGCAGGCGCTCGAGCGCTCCGGCGGCAAGGTCGGCAACAAGGGCGCGGAGGCCGCGCGCGGCGCGGTCGAGATGGCCCACCTCCTCCGCCGGTTGCGACCGTCGTCGAAAGAGCGCGCCTGATCATGGCCACTCGCAAGCGCACGCGGGCGCGCGAGCTCGCGCTGCAGTTCCTCTACCAGGACGACGTCAACAAAGGTGAAGCGCCGCTCACCGTTGTCGAGTTCCTCCGCATGCAGACCGACGACGCGGCGGTGTACGCGTTCGCCGAGGCGCTCGTGCTCGACGTGCAGCGCGAGAAGGCGCGCATCGACGCCGAGCTGTCGCGCGTCGCCGAGCGCTGGGACGTGAAGCGCATGCCGCCCGTCGACCGCAACATCCTCCGCATCGGCGTCGCGGAGCTGCTCCTCCGCGACGACATCCCGCCGCAGGTGACGCTCAACGAAGCGATCGAGCTCGCGAAGCGGTTCTCCACTGCGAAGTCCGGCAAGTTCGTGAACGGGCTGCTCGACCGCATCCGCAAGGACCTCGGCCGCGAGCCGTCCGCCGCGAAGGCCGCCTCGAGCGGAGTCGCCGCCGAGCCCGCGGGCGACACCGACGAGCCGCTCCCCGACCTCCCCGACGAGGCCTGATCGATGTTCGGACGCTTGCGCGCAGCGCTCGGCAAGACCCGCGACTCTCTCTCGCTCGGACTGCGGAAGATCCTCTCGATCGGCCGCGACCTCGACGAGGCGACGATCGACCAGCTCGAGGAGACGCTGTACACGGCCGACCTCGGCGCGACGGGCACGGCGATCATCGAGGAGGCGCGCACCGCCTGGAAGATGCGCGAGCTGAAGACGACGACCGACGTGAACGCGTTCCTCGAGCGCGCGATCTCGAAGCGGCTCGGCGCGAAGGAAGGCATCCGCTTCGCGGCGTCGCCGCCGACGGTGATCCTCGTCGTCGGCGTGAACGGCTCCGGCAAGACGACGTCGATCGCGAAGCTCGCGCGGCACTTCACGGGCGAAGGCAAGAAGGTGGTCGTCGGCGCGGGCGACACGTTCCGCGCGGCGGCGGTCGAGCAGCTCTCGATCTGGGCACGCCGCGTCGGCGCCGAAATCGTCACGGGCCGGCCGAACGCGGACCCGGCGGCCGTCGCCTTCGACGCGGCGACGCGCGCGGTCGACACGAAGGCCGACGTGTTGCTCGTCGACACCGCGGGACGGCTCCACACGCAGGATCACCTGATGAAGGAGCTCGCGAAGATCAGCCGCACGCTCGAGAAGAAGGTTCCCGGCGCGCCGCACGAGGTGCTGCTCGTGCTCGACTCCACCACCGGCCAGAACGCGCTGGTGCAGGCCGAGAAGTTCAAGGCGGCCGTGCCCGTGACCGGGCTGTTCCTCGCCAAGCTCGACGGCTCCGCGAAGGGCGGCGCCGCGGTGGCGATCCGCGACAAGGTCGGGCTGCCCGTGAAGTTCGTCGGAGTCGGCGAGCAGGCCGAAGACGTGGAGGAGTTCGACCCCGCCGAGTTCGCGCGCGGGATGCTGTCCGGCTGACTCAGTTCTTCTTCGCGACGAAGTCGAGGTGGCTCGCCCGGCCGAGCGCGCTCGGCTTCCGGTTCAGCCGCTCCTCGATCTCGATCACCCGGCGCCGCACTCCCGCGTCCGCGAGCCGCTCGCGCCAGCGCTTGAGCGGCAGGATCGTGCGCCCCATCGTGCCGAGCATCGTGAAGCCGTTCTTCTGCAGGAGATCGGCGACCTCCTCGGCGAGCAGCATGCGCGTCGCGAAGCGCTCCTCGCGGCGCGCGCCCAGCCACTCGCTCTTGCCGTCGGCGACGAACCGCTCGAGCGCCGCGAGGTCGTCCTTGTCCGCGAAGAAGTCGAGCCCGGCGAGCCGTTGGTCGACCGACGCCGCGAGCACGCCGCCCGCGCGCAGGAGCCGCGCCGCGGCGCGCGCGGTCTTCGCGAAGTCTCCGACGAACGAGAACAGGTCGCCCTGCGCGACGATCAGCGAGTAGGCGCCCGGCTCGAGGTCGCCCGGCTCCGTAAGATCCGCGTGCACGAAGCACGCGTCCTTGCAGACGCCGTCCTGCTCGGCGCGGGCGCGCGCGTGATCGAGCATGCTCCGCGAGAGATCGAGGAAGTCGACCTTGTATCCGCTGCGCGCGAGCTTCAGCCCCCACGTGCCGGTGCCGCAGCCCGCGTCGAGCACGCGGCCCGAGAGGTCCTTCGGCAGGTGCGGCTTCAGGTGTCGGTAGGTCAGCTCGCGGCACAGCACGTGGTACGGATCGTCCTCGTAGATCTCGTCGTACCGGCCGGCGATGCGGTCGTGGTAGGCCTCGTTCTTGTCCTTGTTCATCCGCATCTCGAAGGAAGGGAACTCGCGCGCTCGTCGTTAGGCTACCTTCGCGATGGCGCTCGTCCTGCTCCTGCTCGCCGTGGTGTTCG
>CAZOLL010000043.1:0-15508 GCA_964580365.1 uncultured Phycisphaeraceae bacterium | reverse complement strand
GGCGCGCGCCTCGCGGACGCGGTGCAGGAGCTCGTCATCGTCCTCGCGCGAGCGGCTCTGGCGCTCGAGCGCCGGCGAGAGCGCGCGATTCGCGGAGACGACGTCGCCCGCACCGCTCGCGATCTGTCCGGAGAGGATCAGGTAGCGATCGAGCGAATCGTCGTCGGGCGTCGAACCACTGGAGAGGATGAGGTCGATCGTCTCGCGAGCAAGGCGGCGGGCGGCGGCGACGTCACCGCTCTCGAACGAAGCTCTCGCGGAGTCCACGAGCGCGCGGACGTGATCGGATGCCGCGGGCGCGGGGTCCTGCGCGAGTGCGGAGGAGAAGAGGAGCGAGAGCGCGAGGAGGAGCGCGAGGAGCTTGCGAACCCGGATCCCGTCCCTCGGGTTCGGGGCCGAGTCCCGTCCCGAGTCCCAGGGAACGCGACCCGCGCCGCGAGGGCCCGTCCGCGGCGTGGGCCCTCGCGGCACGGGTCTCGTTCCCCGGAGAACCGCGGGAGCGGATTCGGCCCCGAACCCGAAGGACGGGATCCGGGTCTTCATCGCTCCCGCGCTCCGCTCACCTCACTTCCGACCTTGCCAGGCCGGCATCTTCGCGAGGTGCTCCTTCGCCGCCTTCTCCGCGCTCGGCCGATCCATCTTCATCATCCCCATGAAGTACCCGCTCACCGTGCCCTCGAAGATCTGCTCGTAGGGCCGCAGCTTGTCGTGATCGTCGGAGCAGTACTGGCAGTACATCTTCCCCGGCTTCGCGTCCTTCATCGGCATGCCGCAGGACTGACAGCTCTCCATCTTGATCTCGGTGTAGAAGACGAGCAGGTAGCCGTCGGGGTCGGACACGCAGAAGTCGCGGATCCCGTAGAACTGCGACATCGGCGGCGTCGCGTTCAGCCCCTTCTTCTTCAGGCCGGCGTGGTACGCGTCGACGTCCTTCACACGCAGGTAGACCATCATCCCGACGCCGGGCTTGTTCTTGGTCCAGTCCTTCGCGCGCTCGATCATCACCGCCTTCGTGGCCGGGTCCCACTCGCCGCACGCGCCGCCTTCCATCGCCTCGGGCGGCATCGCGCTGCCGAACATGATCGACTGGCCGTCCATGAGCACGTTGGCCCACATCGGGTTCTTCTCGTCGGGCCACGACGCCTCGACTCTGAAGCCGAGCTGGTCGCGGTAGAACGCGACGGACTTCGCCACGTCTTTCGACGTGAACATCACGGACATCGGGTGGTGGGGTTCGCTATGCGACACGACCATTCCTCCGGGCAGGCGGTTCAGCGGGGCGGGGATTCTCGCAGCGGGCGGCTCGATCTGACAAGACGCCGGCGGCGTCAGCACTCGGCTTCGCTCGCGCGCGGTACCCTGATGGGCGTGCGGCTCCCCTCCGAAGAACTCAAGAGCAAGCTCGCCGAGCACCACACGCCGGAAGCGATCCGCGAGCGGATCGCGGCGGGTCCGAAGGCGAGCTACCTGCGCGACTCGGTCTACGGGGCGATCGACGGCGCCGTGACGACGTTCGCGGTCGTGTCGGGCGTGGCGGGCGCCGACCTCTCGTCGGGCATCGTGCTCGTTCTCGGTCTCGCGAACCTCGTCGGCGACGGGTTCAGCATGGCGGCGGGTAACTGGCTCGGCACGCGTGCGGAAGCCGAACTGCTCTCGCGCCAGCGCCGCACCGAACGGATGCAGATCGAAGTGCACCCGGAAGGCGAGCGCGCGGAAGTGCGCGAGATCTTCCGACAGAAGGGCTTCGAAGGCGTGGAGCTCGAACGAGTCACCGACGTCATCACTTCCGACACCGACCGCTGGATCGACGTGATGCTCAAGGAGGAGCACGGCATGCAGACGGCCGACCGCTCGCCCTGGCGCGCGGCGGTCGCGACGTTCTCGGCGTTCGTCCTGGTCGGCATGATCCCGCTGCTCGCGTGGCTCGTCGATCTCTTCCGCCCCGGGTCGCTCGACCACCCGCTCGCGTGGAGCTGCGTGCTGACCGGAGCGGCGTTCTTCGTCACCGGTGCGATCAAGGGCCGCGTGACCGGGCGCCGTTGGGAAACCGCCGGTATCGAGACCTTGTGCGTCGGCGGAGTCGCTGCGGCGCTCGCGTGGGTCGTCGGCGCCGCGCTCGGCCATCTCGCCCGCACCTGACCGCCGTCACCGTGGAGTCCCTCATGTCGATCCCGTTCGCGATCCTCGCGCCGCTCGCGCTCGTCGCCGCGGTCCTCGCAGGTGATCCGCAGAAGAAGCCGGCGCGCGACGACGCGGCCGCCGAGAAGCTCGGCTGGCGGCTCGGCGTGCAGACGTGGACGTTCCGCGACCGCACGGCGTTCGAGGCGATCGACACCGCGGCGAAGCTCGGCGTGAAGTACATCGAGCTGTATCCGGGCCAGACGCTGTCGAAGGAGACCGGCGACGTGAAGCTCGGCGTCGACATGCCGGCGGAGCAGGTCGCAAAGCTGCAGGCCCGCCTGAAGGAGAAGGGCGTCGCGCCGTGGAGTTTCGGGGTCGTGAGCTTCACCAACGACGAGGCCGCGGCGCGCAAGATCTTCGCATTCGGCAAGACACTCGGCCTGAAGAACATCTCGTGCGAGCCGGAGCCGGACGCGGTCGACCTCTGCGCGCGGCTCGCCGACGAGTACGGCATCAACCTCGCGCTTCACGATCATCCGAAGCCGTCACGCTACTGGAGCCCGGACGTCGTTCTCGAGACGGTGAAGGGTCGCACGAAGCGCTTCGGCGCGTGCGCCGACACCGGCCACTGGAAGCGCTCCGGGCTCGTGCCGGTCGAGTGCCTGAAGCAGCTCGAGGGCCGCATCCACGAGCTTCACTTCAAGGACATCGAGGACGGCATCGACCAGCCGTGGGGGACCGGCGCGTGCGACGCGAAGGGAATCCTCGCGGAGTTGTCGCGCCAGAAGTTCGAGGGGCTGATCTCGATCGAGTACGAGACCGGCGAAGGTGTGGAACTCGACCAGAACGTCGCGAAGTGCATCGCGTTCTTCGACGCGACTGCACGCGAGGTGCTCGCCGCGCGCGCGAAGGACTGAACGAAAGCGGGGCGCCCCGTCCGCTTGGACGGAGCGCCCCGTGGCGGTTCACGGACCGCGAGCGGGTCCGTGGCGGGACTGCATCAGTGCATCAGGGGTTGACCGTCAGAGGTGCGGAGTTGCTGGCGAACTTGATCGCCGCCGTGATCGGGTTGATCGCGAAGTCGGCGTGGTTCAGGAGGACCGGCGAGCCGATGAGGCCCGGGAGCGCCGGGAGGGTCATCGTCGCGGTCGCCTCGCCGGAGCCGTCGAGCGCGCCGAGCGACGGGAAGATCACCGTGTTCGGGTTGGCCGCGAGGAAGTTGAACCAGAAGTCGACGTTCAGATCGAGGTGGACCGTCGGCGTGACCTGCAGGCCCGGCGTCGTGCCCGTGACCGTGCCGAGGATCAGGTAGGTGAAGCCCGCGTTCGCGACGCCGGCGTGTGCGCGTTCGGCGTCGGGCCGGCATACGGGCCAAGGTTCGTGAACCCTAGGTCATCGGCGTAGCCGCAGTTGTTCTCGCCGTCGTTCTCGAGCAGCGAGACCGCATCGACCACCGTGAAGCCGAACGACGCGAGCGTGACGTCCAACACGCCGTCGCCGTCGCCGATGTCCGTGTCGGGGCCGTCGCCCTCGATGATGATCAGCGCGTAGCCGGTGAGAGCGGCGGTTCAGGTTGCGCGGATTCGTCAGCGCGCCGGTGCGGCGGATTGCGGCGCGTTCTTCACCCAGCGATCGAACCACTCGAAGCTCTCGGCGATCACGTGGAGCACCGATTCGCGGCCGGTGTAGCCGTGGTCTTCGTGCGGCAGCGTCACGAGACGCGCCGTGCCGCCGACGCCCATCAGCGCTTCGTACAGGCGCCTCGACTGGATCGGGAACGTGCCGGGGTTCGAGTCCGCTTCGCCGTGAATGAGGAGGATCGGGGTCTTCAGCTGGTCGGCGTACATGAACGGCGAGACGCGGAGGTAGGTGTCCTTCGCTTCCCACAGCGTGCGGCGCTCGCTCTGAAACGTGAACGGCGTGAGCGTCCGGTTGTAGGCGCCCGAGCGCGCGATGCCGGCCTTGAAGAGGTCGCTGTGCGCGAGCAGGTTCGCGGTCATGAACGCGCCGTAGGAGTGGCCGCCGACGCCGACCTTGTTCTTGTCGATGAGTCCGCGCTGGTCGAGCGCTTCGATCTCCGCCTTTGCGCTCGCGACGATCTGCTCGACGAACGTGTCGTTCATCGTGGCCGGGTCGCCGACCACCGGCATCGCGGCGTTATCGAGCACGGCGTAGCCCTGCGTGAGGAAGAACAACGGCGAGAGGCCGGAGAGGCGCGTGAAGCGGTTCGCTGTGCCGCGCACCTGTCCGCCGGTCGACGCGTCGTTGTATTCCATCGGGTATGCCCACATCACGAGCGGCAGCTTCTCACCCGGGCGCGCGTCTTTCGGCAGGTAGAGCGTGCCCGACAGCTTCACGCCGTCGCCGCGGGTGCAGGTGATCAGCTCCTTCTTGATGCCGGTCAACTGCGGATGCGGGTCGGCGAAGTCGGTCAGCGCGCGCATCGAGCCGTCGCTCGCGCGGACGTGCCAGTTCGGCGGCTCGGTCGGCGATTCGCGGCGCACGACGAAGCCCGCGGTCGGGTCGGCGAGGAAGCCGGCGAACGACGTGTGCGCCTCGGCGGGCGACTGGAACACGCGCTCGGACTTCCGCGTCGTGAGCTCGAGGCGGTCGAGGAACGGCCGCTCGCCGTCCTTCGACGCTCCCTGCCCGGACAACCAGATGGCGTCGCCGTCGACCCACACGACCGAGTCGCCGTCCGCGAGCGTGCGCGTCACGGGCGTTCCCGGGTCGCCGTAGGCGTCGTTCGACGAGCGGTCGAACAGCGGGGCGCCGAGCGTCGCGCCGCCGTTGTCGAAGTCGCGCAGCGTCGTCGTGATCCAGCGGCGGTCGCGTTCATACTCGGTGACGAGCGCGAGCCCGGCGCGGTCGGTCCACGAGATCGAGCGGCAGCGCTCCTTCGTGCGCGTCACTTCGGTCGCCGGCGCGTTGAACGGCGCCAGGAGCGTCATCACGCGATCGCGCGCCTCCACCTTCTTGCGCGGGTCGCCGTCGTCGAGAGCCTCGCGCCACACGAGCGTCGCGGGCTCGAGAGCGCGCCAACCGACCGAGCGCGGCCCGGTCTCGACGCCTTCGATCGGCACGTCGTCCGAGACGGGCAGGTCCGCGATCGTCGTCACCTTTTCGCCGCTCGCGGTCCACACCTCGATGGCGTGCGCGAAGCTCGAGACCGGAACCGCGTGTGACCACGGGCCGTGGACGCGATCGACGAGGAGGAAGCGTCCGTCGGGGGAGGGCGACGCCTGGACGTAGATGCCGGGCGCGCCGATCTCGGTCACCTTGCCGTCCTGCGTGACGCGCGCGAGTTGGCTCTCGAACCAGTGCGCGAACAACCGGTCGTCGTGCGCGGACTTCAAGAGGTCCTGCCAGGTGCGCACCTGCGCGGTGCGGCCGGCGGTCTCCGACGTGTTCGGTCCCTCGGGCACGCGAGGCGCGGCCGGCGTCGCGCCTCGATTGCGTGGGACGAGCGACGCGATCAACGCCGCCTCGCCGTTCCACGCGTTCGCGCCGATGCCGGAGACGTCGGTGACGCGGCGGTTCGTGACGCGCCGCGTCTTGCCGGTCTTCGCGTCGCACGTCCACAGTTCGAGTCCGTCGCCGCCACGATCGTCGTCGCTCGGCGTGATGGTGAACGTGAACGACTGTCCGTCCGGCATCCATTCCGGAGTGCCGAGCCGCGCGCCCCTCGGCGTGTCGACCGCGATCACGCGGCCGTCGGCGACCGACTGCACTTCGTAGCGCAGCGCGAACTGCGTGCGACGCCGAGTGCCGTGCTCCGGGTCGACGCGCGTGCCGGCGAGCCCGACGAACGGCGCGGCCACTTCCTCGAGCGACGGCAGCGCGGCCGAGTGCACCCGGACGAAGCGCGCGCGGTCGGGCGAGCGCAGCATCCCCGGCGTCGGCGGTGCGTCGACGATCGCGACGACGTCCTTCGGCGGGAGCTTGTACCCGGACGCCGCGGTCGCGGCGGAGATCGCCACGCCGGCGCTCTCGTTCACGACGCGGTGGCACGCCGGCCCGACGAGGACGAGCAAGGCGCACGTGAGGAACGTCGCGTTCGATCGCATCACTCACCCCAGACTTCGACACGGACTTCGCGATAGATCCCGAGCGCGTAGCGGCGGATGTGCAGGTCGGCGAAGTCGACGCGCGTGAGGCCCTTCCGCTTCGCGGCGTCGCCGATGGCGCGCGAGTCCCACTCGACGCCGAGACCGGCGGCCGTCACCGGCTCGTGGATCTCGTGCGTGTCGAGCGAGACCATCTTCGTGCCGACGAGGTTGCCGTGCATGTTGACGGTCAGCGGAACCCGAACGTCGTTGTAGATCAGCGCGTTCGTGAAGCAGCCGCTGCTCGAGAGCAGCGCGAGCGCGCAAGCGATTCGCAGGAGATTGCGCATCGCGTCAGTCGCCGTAAGCGATCGTCGACTTCTCGCCGTACAGCCCGAACAACAGGATGAAGACCTCCTCGTCGAGGTGATTGATCTTCGTCATGCCGCCGGCGCGCGCCGCGGTGATCGTGCTCGAGTCGCCCCAAGAGAACAGCCACAGGCACGTCTTCGAGGTCGAACGCCCTTCCTTCGTGCCGATCGCCGTTTGATCGACGTCCTCGTCGAGGGGGACGCGGATCTTGGCGTAAAGGCAGCCGGGCAAGGTGGCGGCGGCGAGGAAGAGTGCGGCGAACGAGGACACGCGCTTGAGCATCGAACCGGTCTCCGTGTGGGGTGCGGAAAGGGTAGCGAGCAAGCGGAGCGGCGGAGGACCCGTGCGAGGGTTTCGACAAGGCACGGTCGCCCCCCGCCCGACAGGACAGACGCCGGGATTCGGTCGCTTGCGATCCAAAAAAGGGGGGGGGTAATCTGCTGCGGTTGCGCCGCGCTGTGCTCGCCGAGGCGATCGCGGTGTTCGCCACGGCGTCGGGGATCATCGGGCGGCGGGGAAGAACCACAAGGGAGATCTCATGCGGATTCGAAGCGTCTTGGCGTTCTCGGTTGCGTTCGCCCTCGTCTCGTACCGGCCGGTTGCCACGTCATGTGAACTCAGCGTCTCGTGCACGCCGGTGATCGGCCTCGGCGAGCCGTGTGTCTGCGTCTGCCGATGCACCGACTCTGTCACTGGGCTCCCATCGACTTGGAGCGGGAGCGCGCTCGACGCGTTCGTCTGCTGGACGAACCCTCCCGCGGGATGCAGCGGCGGGCAGCCCGTGCCCGAGCCGCCGCCACCAACGGGGAACAGCCTGGAAACGCTGAGCTTCACGGTCAGCAGTGATTGCGGTGCCCCCCCCCCGCCGGAGCAGACCGTCTGCGTTTCCGTCGCGAACGAGTTGACCACAAAGGTGGTCGTCTGCTGCACCTCGGCTGCCAGCTGCCCGACCGATCCCTGTCCTTGACGCAAGGCAGCGTGTTCGAACGATGCGTCGGAGCGTTCCATTCCGAGGGCCGATCAGTCGGCGACGCCGTCGTCACATGACTCGGTGCAGCTGAGTGGTCCCTGCAAGCAAGAGATGGGGCGGATTGATACTCGCCGCGTCGGTGATTGGCCTGGCCGGCTACGTCATCCTGGGGATCTTCGGCGCGGACTCGAATGCGACGAACCACGCCGACCTCAGTGAATCTGCTGGCGGACCGACGCCGCGACCGAACGATCCTCGTCCGCCGACTTTATCCGCCGTGGAGCGCGTGTCGTCCGACCCATCGAAGACCGGTCGAGACTCGCGACTGAGTGTCCGAATCCGGTCGAGTGCCGGGCTCCCTCTCACGAACTTGGTTGCGCGGCTCCGATCCGATCAGGTCTTCGACTCCCGGTCGTTCGATGCCGCGCTCGAGTCGCTGTCGCCGACGGAATCGGAATGCACGGTCGCTGACTCGTTTCCATCCTCCTACCGACTCGTCGTGACCGCTGACGCCCACCAACCGGGAGAGATCACCCTCGGTGAGATCCGCGTACTGGGCCCGGACGCAGCGGTGGTGTTGCGTCACCAAACGCTCGGCAGCATCGCAGGTCGAGTGATCGACGATTCGGCGGCGCCGCTCCAGGGCGCTCGCGTCGCGGTGATCGGTCCGAAATTCGTCGATCGCTTTGGCGAAACGACGACCGACTCCGCCGGGGCGTTTCGACTCGATGGCGTTCGCGCCGGGACCGCACTGCGATTCGAGTGCACTGGCGGATTCGGGACGTTCGTGTTTCCAGTTGCGGAGCTGACCCCGGCCGAACAGAGGACCGGAATCGAACTCGTCGTTCCGCGCATGCGCCAGGTTCGTCTCCGCGTGATCGACGCGGCGTCGCGAGCCGCCTTGGGGGCCGCCGACATTGGCCCTCATCTCGAGAGTGGTCGGCTGCCCGTCGAGGCTGGCGGCCGCATTCAGCAGGACGAATGGTCGACGGACGGAACGGGACTGGCGGAGCTTCGGGTGCCGATCGCCGGCGCGCTGATCGACGTCGGAGCGCGCGACCACAAGACGAGAACCATCCTGATCGATCCTGGATCCGACTCCATGGAGGTCGCTCTCGAACCGTTGCGACTCCTGCCGGTGGAATTGGTTCGCTCGGAGGCTCGGCTCCCGACGACGAGCCCACTCGTGACGCGCGGCCGTGAGCTGATGGCGATGATTCCGCGCCCGGAGCAGTTGGTCTCGTTCGTGTGTGACGATGCCGGCCTTGCTGCACCGAGCACACGCGCGGCGAGCGTCGAAGCGGTGATTGGGAAGTCGGAGCGAGAGTGGACTGTGGTCGTCGACCGGCCTCCGCCGCTCACCTTGTTCCTGGTCGCGGGCGATCGAGCGCTCGCTCGGGCGGACGTGGCGTCGCTCTCGCGAGTTCAGCTGAGCGTCGACTCGGACGATTCCCGTCAGCGCGCGGGCTTCCGATTTCGACTCGTGAGTGAAGCGAACTCCGCATGGGCGGGTGGCGTCGCGCTGTCCATCGCGATGTCGCCGATCCTCGGTGCCGCTGCCGGTCCGAGCAGGGCGTGGTCCAACCGCTCCGGCCTTCGCGGCGCGACCAACGAGCGTGGAGAATTCGAGCTTTCGAACCTCGTCCCCGGTGAATGGGAGATCGATGTTCACGCTCTTGCATCCGAGCGACCCCTGGAGGTTTTCCGCGGCACGGTCACGCTCAAGCCGGACGCGGTCACCGACCTCGGGGCATGGGTCGTTCATCGGCCGTGCGGGCTCGACGTCGCACCGCTGGCAACCGATGGCATCCGTGGGCTCGGCCGCGTCTCGTTGTTCTGCGACGAATTCGATGCGTTCGTGGCGCCGGATCCGAGCAGAAGCGAACTTGATCGGCTGATCTGGACCGGGACACCGACGGCGTTCGAAGGACTTCGACCCGGCTCCTACGTCGTCGAAGTGCGTGTCCCCGAGTACGTCACGGCGCGCTGCGAAGTGCTGTTGCGCGCCGACACGCGGGCTGCATGTGCACCGATCCTCGAGCGCGGGATCCGAGTCGATGTGCGGCTCGTCGGCGAAGCTGCGCGACGAGCTCGTTGGCTCGTGATCCGTCGAGGCTCCGGAGCGGAGGTCGATCGCATCGACATGTCGCGAGTCGAAACAACCGACGGTTCCGGCGGGGCAACAAAGGCATTGCCCGCGTTCGTTCCAGCGGGGTCGACACGACTCGAACTGCTCGACGCGGCGAAGCAGACGCTCGAGATCGAGACACTGAACGTGACAGCACCCACCACCGTGACGCTCGCGGCCGATTGATCCGAAACGCACCTCGTCAGTCCCGAGCGACGCCTCCCGCGAGGAGCAACGCTCCGATCGCCCCCGACCGCGGGGCGAGTGCCGGCGCGACCACGAACTCCGCGAGGGTCCCTCCAAGACGCGGGTGCGGCGGGTAGTTCGCGAGCGCGGCGCGCGCCGCGGCGCGGATCCGCGGAAGGAGCGCGCCGCCGCGCATCGCGCCGCCGCCGATGACGATCCGCTCCGGCGAGACGGCGAGGACGAGCGCGGCCACGGCTTCCCCGAGCGCGTGCGCCGCGAAGTCGAACGCCTCGTGCGACTCGGGAAGGCTCGCAGGGTCGGCGCCCGTGCGCGCGCGCAGCGCGGGGCCCGACGCGATCCCTTCCAGGCAGTCGCCGTGGATGCTGCACGCGCCGGCGAACCGATCGGTCGGATGGCGCCGTACCCGCAGGTGCCCGAGCTCGGGGTGCAGGAGTCCGTGCACCGGCTTCCCGTCGACGACGAGGCCGACGCCGACGCCGGTGCCGCCGGTGACGTAGGCCGCCGAGCGGCAGCCGCGCGCGGCGCCGAGCGCGGCCTCCGCGAGCGCGGCGCCGTTCACGTCGGTGTCGAGCGCGATCGGCACCGACAGGCGCGCCGACAACGCGGCGACGAGGTTCGTTTCCGACCACCCTTCCTTCGGCGTGCCGAGCAACGTGCCGAACGTGCGCGACGTCGGGTCGACGTCGATCGGCCCGAACGCGGCGACGCCGATCGCGGCCACGCCGCGCGGCATCAGCCAATCGAGGATCTCGTCGAGCGTCGCCTCCGGCGCGCGCGTCTTCACGACGGTCTCCTCGACGATGCGTCCTTCGGCCGTGCCGGTGACGACGCGGCACTGTGTGCCGCCGGTCTCGATGCCGCTGAGCAATGCGTTCGCGTTCATGGCTTCACCGGTTCGATCGCGCCGGTCGCCGGCGCGGCGAAGTCCGCATTCGCTCCCGGCCAGCGCGGCGCAGGTCGGTCCTTCGCGCGGGCGATCGCTTGCTCGATGCGTGCGAGCTCCGCGTCCTTGTCGTGGTGCCAGTCGGTCGACCACACGCGGTGGATCGACCAGCCGAGGCGCTCGAGCACCTCGCGGCGCAGGCGGTCGCGGTCGCGCGCGGTCGCGCCGGACCAGTAGTTCTTGCCGTCGCACTCGATCGCGAGCAGGTAGCGGCCCGGGTTCGCGGCATCCTTCACGGCGAAGTCGAGCCGGTAGCCGGAGCAACCGAGCTGGCGGTCGAACGCGATGCCGCGCGACGTCAACGCCGCGGCGACGTCGTCCTCGAATGCGGTCGCGGGAGCTTCCGCGCCGCTCGCGCCCGAGGACGGCGCGAGCGCAGTCGGTCCGACCTCCGCGTAGTGGAGGAACTCCTTCAAGTGCTGCACGCCGAGGCCGCGCGCACGGTCGACGTCGATCTGCTCGGAGCGCAACGTCGAGAACACGAGGAGCAGCTCACGCGCGCGCGTGACGGCGACGTTCAAGCGGCGCTCGCCGCCCTCCGCGTTCAGCGGGCCGAAGTTCATCCACAGCTTGCCGTCCGCGTCGGGTCCGTACGTGATCGAGAACAGCATCACGTCGCGCTCGTCGCCCTGCACGTTCTCGAGGTTCTTCACGAACACCGGCTCGGCAACGCCGCCGTCTTCGTCCTTCTCGTGGAAGAACGGCTCGATCTCCGGATGCTCGCCGCGCGCGTCGTCGAGCAGGTCCTCGATCAACGTCTGCTGCGGGAGGTTGAACGTGACGACGCCGATCGAGCGAGTGCGGCGCGCCGGGTCTTTCAGCGCTGCGACGATCCACGCGACGATCGCTTCGGCCTCCGCGCGGTTCGTGCGATCGCCGCCGCGGTCGAACGCGCCCGCGACCGGCACCAGCCGGACGCCGAAGCGGTCGTCCGCCGCGCTCGCCGCGCAGGGGAAGGTGGAGAGGCGGTTGTCGTAGTACCGAGCGTTCGAGAACGCGATCAGCCGCTCGTCCTTGCTGCGGTAGTGCCAGCGCAGCATCAGCGACGGGACCGACACGGCCTCGCACTCCTTCAGGATGCTGTCGAGGTCCGGCACGTCCTCCGGCTGGTCGTCGTCGACCGGCTCGCCGTCCTCGCCGCCCTCGCCGATGGGGGAGAAGAACTGCGTCGGCGGCAGCTGCTTCGAGTCGCCGACGACGATGACCTGCTTCCCGCGCGCGACGGCGCCGATCGCGTCCCAGGTCGTGATCTGCGACGCCTCGTCGAAGATGACGAGATCGAAGCGCGCCGCGGACGCGGGCAGGAACTGCGCGATCGACAAGGGCGACATCAAGAAGCACGGCTTCAGCCGTGCGACGAGTCCGGGGGCGCGCTCGAGCAAGCGGCGGATCGGCCAGTGCGCGCGCTTCTTCAACGACTCGCGGCGCAGGATGCCGAGGTCGGACTCCGGAGCGGGCGCGGCCGAAAGTTCCGGCTTGAGCGCGGCGGCCGCGGCGGCAACGACCGCACCCGTGGACTCGACGACGCGCCGGTCGGCGGCCGCGAACTCCGCCGCGACGCGCTCGTGCTCGCGTCCGTCGAAGCCGCGCAGCTCCTTGTGCAGCTCGATCGACGCGTCGACCCAGCGCGAGAAGAACGCGCGCTCGAACGCGGGGCGCATCTGCTCGCGCGCGAGCGCGCCGGAGCGCAGCGCGTCCGCGAGCGGCGCGAGCCCGGCGGCGCGCACGACGTTCTCCGCGGCGACGACGCGCGTGAACGGACGCAGTTGCGGCAACGCGGCGCGCCACCAACGGGCGCGCTCGACGACGGCGGCGATCGGGTGGGCGCCACCCGCGGCGCCGAACGCACGGTCCGCGTCCGCGCGGAGGTCGCGCAGGACCGCGTCGAGCGCGGCGCGGAACGCGGCCGCCGCGGCGACGAGCGCGGCGTGCTCGGCCAGCAGCGTCGCGGGAAGCGCCGAAATCGTGCTCTCGGGCAGCGCGACGCGCGCCCCCGGCGAGCGGCGCGCGAGGTCGCCGTCCGCGGCGAGCAGCGACTTCATGAACCGGACGACCGCGCCCGCGTCAGAAGCGCTCGCATTCGCGCCGAGCGCTTCCTCGACGAACGGACGCTCGCGATCGAGAGCCGCATCGAGTTCCGTTGCGCGCGCCGCGAGCGAGAGCAGCGTGCGGACGCGTCGAGGCTCCGGCAGCGCGGCGAGCGCGAGCGGCGCGAGCTTGGAGGTGTGCGAGCGCAGCGCGAACCAGCGCGACGGCGCGAACGAGTCGGCGTGTCGGTCGAAAGCGGCGCGGATCGGCGCGAGGTCCGTCGTGAAGACCTCGGGGCGGAACACGGCCAGCACTTCGGCGCGCGCGGCATCGCGCTCGGCGACTTGTTTCGCGATCGCGTCGAGCCGCTCGAGCGCCGCCGCGCGATCGGCGCGCGCGAGCAGCGCGGCCGCGCCGGCGGGAGCGCCGCGCCCGCCGTTCGCAAGGACGGCGAGCGCCGCGGCGATCGGCTCCGAGGACGCGAGCGTCGGCGTCGAGCCGATGCCGAGCCGAGCCGCCGCGAAGTCGAGCGCCGCGGAGAACGGCGTCGCGGCGGACTCGAGTGCGACCAGTCCCTCCTCGATCGTGCGCGCGAGCGCCGGAGTCCACTCGGCGACGGAACACGCCGCGAACGGGTGGTCCGCGATCGACGGCAGCTCGCGCGCCGCCGCGTCGAACGCATCCAAGCCCGCGAGCCGCTCCGCGTGCTTCGCGGCCGTCGTGCCGAGCACGTCGTCGAACGCGAGCGCGACCTTCGGGGCGTGCTCGGTCGCGAGCCGCCGCGCGACGCATTCGAAGTGGCTCATCCCGATCGGCGCGGGCTCGTGGAGTCGCTCGGCATAGCCGGAAAGCCGCGCGGCGCCGGCTTCGGTGCACTCGATCGCCGCAGCGCGGTCGGCGGGGACGCGCGCCGCGCCGGCGTCGAGCGTGCGCGCCAGCTCGAGCACGACCTCCTTCTTGCTGGTCTTGTTGCTGTGCAGCTCGAGGCACGCATCGGCGAGGCCGACGGCGGCGAGGCGCTTGGCGACGACTTCGAGGGCCGCGCGCTTCTCGGCGACGAAGAGGACGCGCTTGCCCGCGGCGAGCAGCTCCGCGATGACGTTCGCGATCGTCTGCGACTTGCCCGTGCCCGGCGGACCTTGCAGCACGAACGAACGCCCCGCGAGCGCGGCCGCGATCGCGACCTCCTGGCTCGAATCCGCGTCGAGCACGAGCCGCGCGCGCGACGCGGGCCGCTCGCGGTCGAGGCGGTGCTCGTCGAGGAAGCCGCCGCGCGCGAAGCGATCTCCGCGGTCGCCGACGACGAGGTGGCGCACGAGATCGTTCTCGAGCAGGAGGTCTTTGTGCTCGTGCAGGTCCCGCCAGAGGAGGAACTTCGCGAACGAGAAGAAGCCGAGCAGCGCGGCGGGCAGCACCTCGAAGCGCGGCTGCTTCGAGACCGCGTCCTTCATCGCAGCGAGCACGCGGTTCACGTCGACGCCGGATTCATCTCGCGGCACTTCGCGCAGCGCGCCGAAGTCGAGCCCGAAGTCGAGGCGCAATTTCTCGAGGAGCGTGTCGTTCAGTCGCGGCTCGTCGTCGGCCGCGGACAACTCGAAGCGCAGCTCCGCGCCGCGGCGCGCGAGCTTCACGGGCACGAGCAGGATCGGCGCGCGGCGCTCGACGTCGGAGTCCGCTTCGAACCAGCGCAGGACGCCGAGCGCGAGGAAGAGCGTGGAGGCGCCCGACTCGTCGATTTCGGTCTTCGCCTGGCGGTGGATCGCGAGGAGTCGCGCTTTCAGTTCGGCGGCGGAGTGCGCGGTGGCGACGCGCCCCGAAGCGACCCGCTCGGCCGCGCGCGCGGGGTCGGGAGGCGCGGAGTCGGCCGCCTTCGCGGGGGGCGCCGGCTCGAACGTGATCGACTTGCGCTGCGCGAGGCGGTCCTCGAGAACCGCGAGATCGGCGACGGCAAGCTCGACCGACTTCGCGCGCGACGGCGTGAAGTGGATCAGCCGATTGCGCAGCGAGAGGTCGAGGAGCTTCTCCTTCCAGACGTCGAGCCGCGAGCGCGCGGGAGCAAGCGCGGATGCGGGCGCGGACGCGGGAGTCGGGTGCGGGGCGGGAGTCGGGCTCGACATCGCGCGCAATCGCATCCGGATTCGACGCCCGGCGCAATGTGGTGCAGGCGATCGTCGGAGTCGGGAGTCGGACGCGAACTCGAGACCCTCGAGCCCGGATCACTTCACTTCGAGGCGAAGTCCATTCGTCGCGCAGTACCCGCGAGCAAGTCCACTGTCGAGCCGGAACGCTTGCGCGGCATAGATGCCCAGCGGAACGCCCGGCGGCACTGGGCCGAGGGCAAGGCCGTAGGGGAACCCGCCGAGGATGAACGGCACCGTGACGAGGATCGACTGAGTCGGGTTCGCGACGAGGGTGCATCCGCCCGGCAGAGGGATCGAAACCTCCTGCGGCGAGATCAGGACGATTCCGAATGGCGCCGCGACCGGGTTGATCGTCGGATCGACGCGCATCGTGACGCCGTGACCCAGCGGCGTGAGGCAGGTGGACCCGATCGCGGTCAGAGTCGGCATTCCGCCGTTCGAGGTCGGGCAGCCGGTTCCGAAGACTTCGGTGCTGCCGCAGGTGCCGGTGAAGATCCGGACCGCCGAATAGGGGACGAGCGTTCCACCGCCCGCGGTACTCGCGCCAAGATC
>CAZOLL010000042.1:0-15590 GCA_964580365.1 uncultured Phycisphaeraceae bacterium | reverse complement strand
CTTCGCGCGCGCCGCGTACCCGCGCCAGGCGACGAGCCGCTGTTGAAGGATGATCGGCGGCGCGACCTCAGCGACGAACTTGAGCGGCGGGACGTCGCGCAGCGCGCGCTTCTTCGCCGCGCCCTTCGCGCCCGCCATCTTCACGCGCGCGGCCATCATCGGGAGGAAGAACAGCGCGACCGCGAGCGACGACAAGACCGAGAACACGACGGTCAGCGACTGGTCGCCGAAGATCTGCCCCGCGACGCCCTCGACGAACACGATCGGGAAGAACACCGCGATGCTCGTGAAGGTCGATGCGCTGACCGCGAGGCCGACTTCCTTCGTGCCGCGCAGCGCGCTCGACTGGTCGTCGTCGCCTTCCGCGCGGCCGCGGTAGATCGACTCGAGCACGACGATCGCGTTGTCGACCAGCATGCCGATGCCGAGCGCGCGGCCGCCGAGCGACATGATGTTGAAGGTGACGCCGAACAGGTACATCGGCGCGAACGTCGCCACGATCGACAGCGGGATCGAGACCGAGATGATCGCGGTGGCGATCGAATCCTTGAGGAAGAGGAGCAGGACGAGCACGGACAAGAGGCCGCCGATGATCGTCGCGCCCTCGACCTCCTCGATCGCGGTGCGAATGAAGCCGGACTGATCGGAGATGATCCGCACGTCGAGCCCATGCGGCAGCTTCTCCTTCAGGCAATCGAGTGCGAGGCGCTTCTTCGCGACCTGGCCGCGCAGCGCGACGATCTCCGGGTTCTCCTCGCCGCCCGGCCCGCCGCGGCCGCCGTGTCGCGACATTCCGTCGCCGCCGGGGTTGCTCGGCTGCGGCGACTTCTCGGCCTTGAGCAGCATCGCCTTCAGCTCGGCTTCGGGGTCCTTGATCGCGCCCGAGCGGATCTGCGCGAGCAGCGCCTGGTCGGCCGGTGTGCCGAACAGCTTCACCTTCACCGCGTCCGCGAGCTTCACGATGTTCGCGTCGGCCTCGCGCTGCACGAGCAACTCGACGCTCTCCTCGCCGTCGACGCGCGTGATGACGTCGCGCTTCTTGTGGGTGCGCTCGACGGTCGCGATCTCCTTCAGGCGGATCGCCGCGCCGTTCCGGTCGGTGATCGCGAGCTCGAGGATCTCGTCGACGGTCGCGAATTGGTTCAGCGTGCGGACCAGGTACTCGGTGTCGCCCTCGACGAGCGTGCCCGACGCGAGGTTGACGTTCTCGATCTTCAGGCGGCGGTCGACCTCGGAGATGTCGAGGCCGAGGCTCGTGATCTTCTTCTCGTCGAGACGGACGCGGATCTCGTCCTCGAGGCCGCCGCGCACCGGAGCGGCCGCGACGCCCGGGATCGTGGCGAGTCCGCGCGAGATGATCTCGTCGGCGGCGACGCGCAGCCCCTTCAGATCGGCTTCGCCCGACACGGACAGGCGCAGCACGGGGTCGAGGTTCGGGTCGTATTTGAGGATGAGCGGCTTCACCGCCTCGTCGGGGAGCGGAGTGCGGTCGAGGCGCTCGCGGATCTCCTGCGTCGCGGCCGAGAGGTTCGTTCCCCACTGGTACTCGAGCACGACGTCCGATACGCCGGCGCGGCTGATCGACGAGTGGTGCTGCAGTCCGGGAAGGACGGCGAGCGTCTCCTCGAGGCGTTTCGACACGCGCTCCTCGACGTCCTCCGGTCCGGCGCCGGGGTACTCGGTGCGGACGGTGATCGTCGGGTAGCTGATCTCGGGGAGCAGCTCGAGCGGGATCTTCGTCAGCGAGATCGCACCGAACGTGGCGATCGCGAGCACGAGCATCGTGGTCGCGACCGGGCGTTCGATGAACAGCGCGTACGCGCCGCTCGCCCGCTTCGTCACGGCGTGGTCCGCATCACGTTGATTCGATCGCCGTCGCGCAGGCGGTCCTGGCCGACGACGATCACCTCGCGCGCGGTGTCGACCGGCTTGCCTTCGATCGAGAGCACTTCCTGGTCGCCTTCGCGCGAGACGCCGGCCGCGAACTCGACGCGTCGCGCGACGTCGCCCGCGACCTCGCGATCAACGAGGAACAGGTAGTTCTTCCCGTCCTGGTACACGATCGCGCGCTTCGTCACGAGCACCGCGTCGTCGCGCGCCTCCACGACGATCCGCACGTTCGCGTACATGCCGGGCTTCACGACGCCGATCGCGTCGTCCGCGAGCCGAGCGCGCACCTTCGCCTGGCCGGACGACGGATCCACCTCGGGGTTCACCGCCTCGACCTTGCCGAGGAACAACCGGTTCGGCAGCGCGCCGAACCGGAACTCGACCGCGAGCCCGTTCTGGATCAGCGGCAGCTCGTCCTCGTTGATGCGCAGCCCGGCGATCAAGCGCGTCGGGTCGACGATGGTGAAGAGGTGCGTCGCCGACGACACGAGCAGGCCGGCGTTCACGTCGCGCTCCTGGATCACGCCCTTGATCGGCGAGCGCACGGTGCAGTGGTCGAGGTCGTTCTGCGCCTTCTCGAGCTCGATGTCCGCGGTGCGGCACGCGAGCTTTGCGACCTCGAGGTCGTTCTTCGCGCCTTCCATCGAGAGGCTCGACGCCTCGAACTCGGCCTTGCGCTGGTCGAACTCCGACTTCGCGTCCTGCAGCTCCTTCTTGGACAGCACGTCGAGGTCGCCGTTCATCGCCTCGGTCGCGCGATTCCAGTCGATCTCGGCCTTCGCGAACGAAGCCTCGGTCATGCGCGAACGCGCTTCGCTCTCCTTCAGGCCGAGCTCCGCCTGCTGCGCCTTCTGCTTCGCGGTCGCCTGACCGGAAAGCGCGCGCGCGTGGGCGATGCGGAAGTCGACGTCGTCGAGCAGGAGCAACGGCTGGCCGGCGTCGACCGCTTGGCCTTCGTCGACGAGCAGCTCCTTCACGTAGGCCGGGCCGACTTTCGCGTAGACGTCGACGCGCCACTCCGCCTGGACGTCGGTGTCCGCGTCGACGTAGCGGCGGATGGCGCCACGCGTGAACTTGCCGGCGCGGACGAGCGTGGGGGCGTTCGAGTCCTTCGGCGGGGCCTGCGTCGTCTCGGGGACCGCGCCGGCGCTCGAGCCGGAGCCGCTGTCGGCGGGACTGCACGCGAAGAAGAACGGGAACGACGACAACCCGACGAGCGACGCGACGACGAAGCCGCGGAGCCCGCGCCGAGTCGCGTGGGGGTGTGGAACAGGGACTTCAGCCACGAGCTCGCACCTCTCCTCGTGATGACGTCGCGATGACGTCCGTCGGCCGTGGGTGCTGTCCGGAAGCGGCCCGGCGATCGTAGCAGACCTGCCCTCGCCGCCTCGAAGGAGGAATCTGCGGCCGGACCTTCCGCATCGTCTCGCGGCGCGCAGGTCTTTAACGTGACGCCGATGCACTCGGTCGACGAAGCCTCGAGCTTGGTCTTGGAAAGAACGCCGCCCGGCAACGCGACCGAGCGGCTCTCCGTTCCCGTCGCGCTCGGCGCCGTGCTTGCGGAACCGGTGGTCGCGAGCGAGGACCTCCCGCCGTTCTCGCGCTCGACGATGGACGGATACGGCGCGCCCGGCGCGCGCCTTTCGGTCGTCGGCGAAGCGGCGGCCGGCCGGCCGTACCTCCGCTCGCTCGGCCGGGGCGAGGCGGCGCGCATCTTCACCGGCGCCGCGATCCCCGACGGCGCGGACGCCGTGGTGATGGTGGAGCGCACGCGCAAGGCGGCCGGTGCCGTCGAGCTGAACGACGCCGTTTCGCACGGACAGAACATCGCCGAACAGGGCGAGGACGTGCGCCAGGGCGACGTCGTCATCGAGCCGTCGACGGTGCTGGCGCAGGGGCACGTCGCGCTGCTCGCGTCGCTCGGCGTCGGCCACGTGACGGTCGTGCGCCGGCCGCGCGTCGCGATCCTCGCGACCGGCACCGAGCTCGCCGCCGCCGCGTCGCCGCGCGGCCCGTCGCAGATCCGCGAATCGAACTCGCCGATGCTCGGCGCTCTGCTCGCGCGCGCGGGCTGCGAGGTGATCCAGCTCGGGATCGTCCAGGACGACAAGCACCTGATCGAGGCGCGCGCCCGCCGCGGCCTCGAGCACGACGTCCTCTTGATGACCGGCGGCTCGTCGGTGGGGGACTACGACTTCACGCCGGACATCCTCGCGCAGCTCGGTGTCGAGGTGCACTTCGACCGCGTCGCGGTGAAGCCCGGGAAGCCGACGCTGTTCGGCACGCGCGACGAGCGCGTCGTGTTCGGGCTGCCGGGCAATCCGGTGTCGGCGTTCGTCACCTTCCACCTCTTCGTGTGGCCGTCGCTCCGCAAGCGCGCCGGGCGCGTGAAGCCCGCGGTGCCGCGGCTCGCGGCCGCGCTCGATCGACCGGTCACGCGGATCGCCGCCCGCGAGCAGTGGCTGCCGGCGGAGCTCGCGCTCGACGGCGGAATCCCGGTCGCGCGGTTCACGGGCTGGAGCGGCTCGGGCGACGTGCGCTGCCTCGCGCACGCGAACGCGCTGATCGGCATCGCGACGGGGGAGGGAGACGTCCCGGCCGGCACCACGGTGCCGGTCCTGCCGGTGGTCGGCGCGGAGCTGCCCGCGAAGGCGCGATGACCGCGTTCCTCCTCGCCGCGCTCTCCGGCGCGCTCCTCGCGGTCGCGTTCCCGCCTTTCGGCCTCTGGCCGGCCGCGCTCGTCGGCGTGCTTCCACTGCTTTGGCTCGCGCGGCGCGAGCTGCCACGACGGAAGCGATACCTCGCCGCCTACTGCGGCGGCCTCGTGTTCTTCGTCGGCGGCTGCCACTGGCTGATCGAGACCTCTTGGATCAACCTCGTGTTGATGTCGGTGCCCGAGTCGCTCGCGTTCCCGCTCTTCGTGGCGGCGGTGCGACGGCTGCGCCCGCTCGCCGCCACGCTCGCGGCGCCGATCGCTTGGACCGGAATCGAGGTGGTGCGCGCGCACTGGCCGTTCAACGGATACCCGTGGCTCCTCGTGGGCGGCGCGCTCGCCGGGAACGCCGAGCTCCTGCAGCTCGCGGAGCTGTGCGGCGTGTTCGGCTTGTCCTTCGTCGTCCTGCTCGTGAACGGCGCGCTGTTCGACGCGGCCTGCGTCGTGCGGAGGAAGCCGCTCGTCGCGCTCGTGCTGGTCGGGGGAGTCGCCGCGTCCCTGTGGGCCGCACTCACCTGGGGCCGCGCGCGGATCGCGGAGCTCGAGCCGCGCCTCGAGGGCGGGCCGCGCGTCGCGCTCGCGCAGGCGAACATCCCGCAGCAGCTCAAGCACGCTTCGAAGCCGATGGACGAGATCACGCGCCTGCAGATCGAGTCGACGCGCGCCGCGTGCGCGGACGCGGCGCGGAATCCGTTCGACCTCGTGTGCTGGGCCGAGACGATGTTCCCGTACCCGCTCGAGGACGAGATCGGCGCGGATTCCGACGTTTGGTACCGCTTCGAGCACGGCGTGACCTACGGTCCGCGCGAGTCACGCCGCATCGAGACCGACCTGGTCGCCGACGTCATCGTTCGCGGGATGCTCAAGCCGATCGGCGCGTCCTTGCTCGTGGGAGTCCAGACGCTCCGCGGGCGAGTGCCGGAGGAGCTCGAGATCCGCAACAGCGTGATCGCGTTCGACGTCGAGGGCCGGCGCGTCGGCCGTTACTCGAAGTCGCTGCTCGTGCCCGGCGGCGAGTTCATCCCGCTCCGCTCGGTCCTGCCGCGCGCGGTGTTCGACGTCGTCGAGTCGTTCGCGGGGTTCATCCCGTCGCTCACTCCCGGAGAAGGGCCGACGAAGATCGAGCTGCGGACGCGCGAGGGCAAGCCGTACACCGTCGCGCCGACGATTTGCTACGAGAACGCTTACCCCGTCTACACCGCGCGATGCGCACAACTGCACCCCGACTTCCTGATCAACTTCTCGAACGAGGGCTGGTTCGGAGCGAGCGCGGAGTTCGACCAGATGGATGCGATCACGCGGCTGCGCGCGGTCGAGAACCGCCGCTCGATCGTGCGCTCGACGAACACGGGGATCTCGGCGGTGTACGACCCGCTCGGCCGGCGCATCGCGACGCTGACCGACGCACAAGGTCGCGACCGCGCGATCGGCGGGTTCCTGATCGCAGACGTGCCGCGGATCGACGTCGACGCTCCGTTCACCGCGCACGCTTCGCGACTGCGCGCGGGACTCCTCGTGCTCTTCTTCGGAAGCCTGCTCGCGCGCGCTTTTTTCCGGCGCCGCGCGGCGCCGAGTTACCCCCCGGCCGCCGGCTGATAACTGGGGCACGGCCAGCCGTTTGAGGCCTGTAGGTTTTTGTTTGACCGATGTGGGGTCGATCCTAGAATCCGCGCCGCTTGCAGCGTTCGGCAGGAAGATCGGACCCGATCGACACCGAGCGCCGCGCACGATCTCGGAACCAGGTCCCCGCCGGATGACCGCCCTTCGGCGCTCACGAGTCACAGGGGCGCCAGTCGCGACGACCGTCGCAAGAGGAACTTGAATGAGCCCGATCGGCAAGATCTTCGTCGTCCTCAACTTCGTGTTCTCCCTCGTCGTCCTCGGCGTGATCGGTGCGATCCTCGCCAAGAGCGACGAATACAAGAAGAAGTTCGAAGGAGAGCAGACGGCCCACACCGCGACCAAGAAGTCGAGCGCCGAAGAGCTCGACAAGCGCGACGCCGAGATCAAGATGGTGAAGGAAGACAACGTGAAGCTGAACACGGAGAAGGGAAACCTCACCGTGTCGCTGAACACGGCGTCGAACGACCTGAAGTCCGCGAAGGTCGACAACGAGCAGCTCCGCGGCACGGTCGAGAAGATGCAGGCCGACTACGGCTCGTTCACCAGCACCCTCTCCGAGCTGAAGAACAACAACGCGCAGCTCGTCACCAAGAACGAGGAGCTCATCAACAAGGCGAACAGTGCGGTCGACGCCCAGCGCGCGGCGCAGGAAGACAAGGCCCGGGCCGACGCGCAGGTGAAGACGCTGATGGACACGGTCGCCCAGCTCAAGTCGCAGATCGAAGAGCTCGAGGGCGCGAAGAGCGACCTCTCGGCGCAGCTCGAGGCCGCCGTCCAGGCCGGCTTCGACGTTGCGAAGGTCGCGGCCTCCCCGCAGATCGACGGCGTCGTCCAGTCGGTCAACCCGGAGCTCGGCCTCGTGGTCCTCTCGGTCGGCGGTGACGACGGCGTGAAGCGCGGCACCAAGTTCGAGGTCTTCTCGAACAGCCAGTACAAGGGCCAGGTCGTGGTCGACGACGTCTACCCGGACAACAGCGCGGCCCGCATCGTGCGCCAGGTTTCCGGCACCGCCATCACGGCGAACGACAAGGCGACGACGCGCCTGTAAGGCGCGACGCACTTCCAACGGAGACTCGAAGACATGGCCGCCCGCAAGAAGGTCGACACCGCAGCCGCCGAGCCGGAAGCCGTCGAAGTCGCCGAGGTCGCGGAGACCTCGTCCGGCCCCGGCATCGAAGTCGCACTCATCATCTTCACGACGCTCGCGCTCGTCGTCGCGATCATCGCCGGCTTCACGGAGCTCGGGCACCACTACGGTGCCGGCCCGATGAAACCGTGAAGCACGCGCGCGTCCGGCGCATCTGGCGCGACGCGCGTCGAACGACGAAAGACCAATCGGGCGGACGCTCGCCGCGGGATCGCGGGGCGCCCGCCCGCCGGTTTTCGGGGGTGGCGCGGGCTGGATTCGCGCAATCAACCGCTATGGTGACGCACTTCTCGGGGTGTCTTTGTTGAACGGAAGAATGCTGCGCCCGCTCGAGTGGCTGATCGGTCGGTTCTCCATCGACATGGGGATCGACCTCGGCACCGCCAACACTCTGGTCTGCGTGCAGGACGAAGGGATCATCCTCTCCGAGCCGTCCGTCGTCGCCGTGAAGAAGGGGACGAACGAAGTCCTTCTCGACGGCAACGCGGTCGGGCTCACTGCGAAGGAGATGCTCGGCAAGACGCCGGGCAACATCGTCGCGATCCGGCCGCTGAAGAACGGCGTCATCGCCGACTTCGAGATCACGGAGAAGATGCTGCGGTACTTCATCCGCAAGGTGCACAACCGCAGCTACCTCGTGCGCCCGCGCGTCGTCATCGCGATCCCGTCCGGCATCACCGCGGTCGAGAAGCGCGCGGTGATCAACTCCGCGGAGCGCGCCGGCGCCCGCACCGTCTACCTCGTGCTCGAGCCGATCGCCGCCGGCATCGGCGCCGGCCTCCCGATCGCCGAGCCGACCGCCAGCATGGTGTGCGACATCGGCGGCGGCACCACGGAAGTCGCGGTCATCTCGCTGTTCGGCATCGTCACCTCGCAGTCGGTGCGCGTCGCCGGCGACGAGATGGACGAGTCGATCGTCGCGTACGTCAAGCGGCACTACAACCTGCTGATCGGCGAGCAGACGGCCGAGCAGGTGAAGATGGCGATCGGCTCCGCGTATCCGCTCCGCGAAGAGAAGAAGATGGAGATCGCCGGTCGCGACCTGCAGGCGAACCTCCCGCGGCGCGCGGTGATCAGCTCCGAAGAAGTGCGCGAGGCGCTTTCCGACCCCGTCCGCTCGATCGTCAACGCTCTCAAGCAGTGCCTCGAGCTGACGCCGCCGGAGCTGTCGGCCGACCTCGTACACAACGGCATCACCCTCGCCGGCGGCGGCGCGCTCCTCCGCGGGCTGAACCGCCGCATCGAGGAAGAGATCCAGCTCCCCGTGAAGGTGGCCGAGGACCCGCTGACGTGCGTGGCGCGCGGGACGGGAGAGTTCTTGAACCAGCTCGAGCTGTACTCGAAGGTCCTCGAGACGAACGACGAAGTCTGAGCACCGCGGCGCGACCCCGCGAGGTTCGCTTTGAACAAACCCCGCCTTTCGGTCGCGACCCCCGTCGGCCTCATCGTGTTCGGCGTCGCGATCCTCGCGCTGACGCCCGCGGCCCCCGGACCGCTCCGCCGCTTCGAGCTGCTCGCCGTCCATCTTTACCGTCCGCTCTCGACCGGCTTCGAGCAGCTCGAGCTGCGCTCGCTCGAGCGCGCGCCGGAGACGCGCGAGGAAGACCGCGCGCGCATCGAGGCCGGGATCATGCAGTGGAACGCGACCTTGAAGGCGGGGGCCGAGCAATCGGCGCCCGGCCGTGATGCGTTGATCGCGCGCGTCGTCGACGTCGACGTCTCGACGCGCCGCATGCTGATCGACGCCGGGTCGAGCGCAGAGCTGTCGCCGGGCGACGCCGTGCTCGCGGGTCGCGTGGCGGTCGGCCTCGTCGAGTGGGCGAAGAACGGCGTCGCGATCGTGAAGACGCCGTTCACGCCGGGCGCCCGCTTCGTCGGGCGCGTCGACGCCGGGCCGGTCTCGCCCGGCGGGCCGAACGGACCCGCGGTCCGCTTCGTGACGCGCGGCGTCGACTGGAGCGATTGGGTCGCGGCGGTGGTGAACCCCGAGCGCGAACGCGATCTCGCCGCCGGCCTCTCGGTCACGGTGCCCGACGTCTCGGACCTCTTGCCGCCGACGGTGCCGACCTTGCCGACCGGCGTCGAGCTCGGCCGCCTCCAGGAGAACCAGCTCCTCGCGGAGACCGGACGGCAGGGCTTCTGCCTCGTGCCGTCGATCCAGTTCTGGCAGCTCGACGCCGTCGTGGTGCTGCCGACGCGCAGTCCGCCCGCGCCGAGCGAGGAAGGTGAGTTCCGCGCGCGTCCCGTGGAGACGATCGCGTGCGGACTCCTCTCGCCGTGGCGCGACGGCGTGGTCGTCACGGGGTTCGGGTTGCGCGACAGCGCCGCGGTGATCGCGGCGGGCGTGTTCGTCGGCGCCGTCGACAGCCAGCTCATGCACGCGGCGAAGGTGCGCGGCGTGTTCGACCCGGGCCAGACGTGGCAGCTGCTCGTGATCACCGCCTCCGGCCCGTATCCGATCCGCGTGCGTGCGGAGCGACGCTTCCGCGACGGCGGCCGCTTCGAGGTGCTGGACGGCGCCCGCGTCCCCGAGCCGGGCGAGCTGTTGGTCACCGCGGGCCGCAGGCCGCACGTCCCGCGTGCGCTGCTGGTCGGGCGCGTCGTGGGCATCGAGGGCACGTCCGTCGACGTCCTGCGCCCGCGCCCGGTACCCGACCAGGAGACCGAGGTCACGTGGCGCGAGGGCTTCCCGGCGGACGCCTGGCGCGAAGCCGGGCTCGAGCGGGGGCAGTGATGCTGGGCCACGTCCCGTTCGTCCTGGTCGCCACGCTCCTCTTCTTCGGTCAGGCGGTCATCGGCCGCGACCTCGCGCTCGCTCCGGACGTCGGAGCGACCCTCGCCGTGTACCTGGGCCTGTTCGCGCGGCGGCAGAGCGTGTCGTCCGGTGCGGCGGTGCTCGGCATCCTGCGCGCCGCCCTCGACCTCGAGCCGGTCGGGGTGACCCTCCTCATCTACCTGGCGATCGCCGTGGCGACCGCCCGCCTGCGCGACGTCGTCTTCCGGGAGCGGATCGGCACCCAATGGGTGGTCGCCTTCGTCGGGGCGCTCGCCTACGTCGTGATGCACGCGATCGCGAGCGTCGTGCTCGACTTCGCCGGCCCGCGCGTGGCCGGGGACTGGATGCGCTACGCCGCGGCCCACCTGTTCGCGGCCCGGCTCGCCCCGGGCATCTTCGGCGCGCTGCGCTTGCTCCGCAGCGGTCCGTAATCGCGGCCGCATTCGTGTCCGCGCCGCACGATCGGTAGCCTCTTCGTCGTGCGAGTCCTCCTTCGTCTGCGCGCCATCCTGCTCGTGATCGCGTTGTTCTTCCTCGCGGTGGAACTGCGTCTCGGGCATCTGCAGTTCAAAATGCACGAGTTCTGGGAGCGCGAGGCGGAAGCGACACAGCAGGGCGGCCGCGTGATCCCGTTCCAGCGCGGCGCGATCGTCGACCGCGCAGGGCGGCGCATCGCCGCGTCGTCGACGGTGCACTCGCTCCAGTTCGTGCCCACCGACTTCCGCAAGAAGACGCCGCTCGGCGCGCTCGCCGGCTCGCTGAAGCTCCTGTTCCGCGAAACGCACGGCGGCGACACCGTGCCGCCCGGCATCCGCGACCTGATCGCGCGGCCCGACGATTGGGTGAAGCGCGTGCTCGACCTCACCGACGCCGACGTCGAGACTCTGACGACCGACGCGCGCGGAGACATCCTCTTCTACATGCGCGTGCTGCTCCGCATGACGGAGCCTGCGTTCCGCGACGCGCGCGCGGCCGCGAAGGGACTGAACGCGACGTTCGGCGAGCTCGTCCCCGGCGCACGCGCGCAGGTGGTGAAGGACATCCGCGACCACGCGCGCGCGCTCGTCGAGCTCGAGCGCGCGATCAACGTCGAGAGCGGTGCGCTGATCGCGGCGATCGAGACGGAGGTCGCGAACATCGACGGCGAAGTCGCGACCGCGCTCGCCAAGGAGACGATCGAAGCGACCGATCCGAACGAACGCGCGTTCAAGATCGCGCGCGCCGAGCGGCTGATCCGCAAGGACTACGAGTCTCGCGAGCGCGCTCTCGCCGACTCGATCCCGTACCCGGCGGTGTGTCTCGTGAACGTCGTGCCCGAGCGATACCAAGGCTTCGACGTGTCCGATGTCGACCGGCGCTACTACGCGCCCGAGTACAAGGACCTCGCGCCCGATCTCGTCGGGTGGGTCGGTCCGCCGACGGAAGAGCTCGTCGCCGTGACCGAGCGCGATCGCCTGCGCCTGCGCGAGCTGACCAGCCGTTCGCCGGAAGACATCGACACGGACGCGGCGGAAGCGATCGACCTCCTGCGCAAGCGGCTGCGCGAGACCGACTACCTCGGCGAAGAGGAGCAGGGACGCACCGGCCTCGAAGGTCTCCTCGAACCGGTGCTGCGCGGCCGGCGCGGCTGGCGCCTCGTCGAGCAGGATCGCGCGAGGAACGACACCAAGCTGCTCGATCGCGTGCCGCCCGAGAACGGACTGGACGTGAAGCTGACGCTCGACGCCGAGATGCAGCGTGCGGCGGAGCGCGTGCTCGATGACGTGAAGCATCCGGGCGCGATCGCGATCATCGACCCGAACGACGGCGCGATCCTCTGCCTCGCGAGCTGGCCGCGCGCGCCGCGCGACCGCATCCGCAAGGACTACGACGACCTCATCAAGGACAAGGACCACCCGCTCTCGAACCGCTGCTACCGGCCGCCGGGCAACCCGCCGCCGCCGGGCTCGGTGTTCAAGATCGTGGTGACCGCCGCGGGCCTCGAGTCGGGAGCGATCTCGACGGGCACGACGTTCACCTGCAACTACTCGCTGCCGGTCGACTCCAAGAACACGCTGCACTGCGACTCCCGCATCGGCCACGGCTCGATCGACCTCGCGACCGCGTTCCAGAAGTCGTGCAACGTCTGGTACTACCAGGCGGGCGCGGCAATCGGCTTCGACGGGATGCGCCGCATGGCGGAGGCGCTCGGCTTCGGCCACCCGACCGGGTTCGGCGACCCGGAGCTGCTCGGCCTCGGCCCGACGTCCGTCGGCCTCGGCGAGATCGGCTGCCGGCTGAACAAGGAGCCCCTGTCGAAGCCCTACACGATGCGCAGCGCGATCGGGCAAGCGGCGTTCGACGACATGACGCCGCTGCAGGTGGCGATCATGCCCGCCGCCGTCGCGAACGGCGGGAAGGCGGTGCATCCGTTCCTGATCGACACGATCGGCGGGCAGCGCGCGCGCCGCGACGAGCCGACGCCGCTGCATTGGAAGACCACCACGGTGCAGGTGCTGAAGGACTGCATGATCAGCGTGTGCGAGCCCGGCGGCACGGCGGGTCCCGGCGCGAGCGGCGCTCGCAAGGACCTCGATCTGCGGCCGTGGAAGGTCGCCGGCAAGACCGGCACGGCGCAGGTCGCGCTGCCGGGCTCGAAGCAGTTGGCCGCCGACAGCGCGTGGTTCGCCGGCTTCCTTCCGCACGACCGGCCGAAGCTCTCCTTCGCGGTGTACTTCGAGAACGTCGGGCAACACGGCGGCGACTTCTCCGGGCCCGTGCTCCAGACCCTGCTCGAGCAGCCGGAGATGGAGAAGTACCGATGAGCCGCCGGCGCACCGGCGAACGGCTCGCCGAGCTCGACTGGCACGTGCTCGCCGTCGCGCTCGTGTTGACCGGCATCGGCCTCACGTTCATCTGGTCGGCGACGCACGCGCAGGACTCGGGGAAGATGATCGTCGCGCGCCAGATCCTCTACGTCGGCGCGTCGCTGCCCCTGATGGCGGCGTTGATCCGTGTTCCGTACCCAGCGTTCGCGCGCTGGGCGCCGGCGGTGTACGCGACCGTGAGCATCGTCCTGATCTTCCTGCTCCTGCGCGGCGGCGGCACCGTGCGCAACACGGCGAGTTACATCCGCCTGCCGTTCGGCTTCGGTCTGCAGCCGTCCGAGTTCGCGAAGATCGCCGTGATCATGATGCTCGCGACCTACCTGCGCTTCCGCCCCGCGCCGGACCGCTTCCGCGCGCTGTGGGGGCCGTTCGCGCTCGTCGGGTTCCCGTTCCTCCTGGTGGCGAAGCAGCCGGACCTCGGCACCGCAGTCGTGCTCGTGCCCGTCCTGTTCGCGATGCTGTTCGCCGCCGGTTGCGCAGCGTGGCGCATCATCGTGATCGTCGGGCTCGTCGCCGTGATGGGCGTCGGCTTCTACCACTCGCCGTTGATCCGCGATTACCAGAAGAAGCGCATCGACAACTTCTTCGTCTCGATCCCGAAGCTCACCGAGGAAGTGAAGACGCTGCGCGCCGCGGGCCAGCATCGCGAAGCGAACGAGATCGACGCACAGCTCCGCTCGATGAAGCAGGACCAGAACCTGCAGGCCTACCACGCGCAGATCTCGATCGGCTCGGGCGGCACGTTCGGCAAGGGGATCGGCAAGGGGCCGCACAACCAGCTCGACTTCCTGCCCGAGCGGCACAACGACTTCATCTTCGCGGTGATCGGCGAGGAGTGGGGGTTCGTCGGGAGCACGCTCGTGCTCTTGCTCGCGCTGCTCCTCTGCGCGCTCATCCTGGGGGTGGCCGCGCGCACCCGCGACGGCTTCGGCAGATTGCTCTGCGTCGGCATCGCGACCATGTTCGGGTTCCAGACGTTCGTGAACACCGGCGTCGCGACGGGGCTCTTGCCGATCACCGGGCTCACGCTGCCGTTCCTCTCCGCCGGCGGTTCGTCGCTGATGGCGTCGTTCTTCGCGCTCGCGATCGTGCTGAACGTCGGCGCCAACAAGGTGACCGCGCTCGACGGCGAGACGTTCGGCCACAACGTCTTCGGCGAGACTTCGCCGAAGAGCCGCCACCGATGAACGCCGAGGGCGAGAGTCCGGCGCCACGATCGGCACCGCGTCCCGCCCCGCTGCGGGGCGTCACGATCGTCGACCTCTCGCGCATCCTCGCCGGCCCGATCGCGACGCAGCTCCTCGCCGACCTCGGAGCGGACGTCACCAAGGTGGAGCCTCCCGAGGGCGACCCGACGCGCGCGTGGGGGCCGCCGTTCGTCGACGGAGAGAGCACCTACTTCCGTTGCGCGAACCGCGGCAAGGCGTCGATCACCGTCGACCTCAAGGACGCCGCCGCGCGCGCCGCGCTGCTCGAGCGGATCGCCGCGGCCGACGTCGTGGTCGAGAACTTCCTGCCGCGCTCGGCGGAGTCTCTCGGACTCGACCCGACGACGCTGCGTGCTCGCTTCCCGCGGCTGGTCATCGCGTCGATCCGCAGCTTCGCGTCGGACACGGCGGCGCGCGACCGGGCCGGATACGACTTCCTGATGCAGGCCGAGTCCGGCTGGATGGCGATCACGGGCCCGGTCGGCGGGCCGCCGATGAAAGTCGGCGTCGCGCTGGTCGACGTGCTGTCGGGGTTGTTCACCGCGAACGCGATCACGGCGGCGCTGCTCGAACGCACCCGCACCGGCGTCGGCCGCCACGTCGAGGTGCCGTTGTTCGAGGCCGCGCTCGCGGGGCTCGTGAACGTCGGCTCCGCCGCGCTCGCGACCGGCAAGGAGCCCGCGCGCCACGGCAACGCGCACCCGAGCATCGTGCCGTACCAGTCGTTCGACGCCGCGGATCGACCGGTCGCCGTCGCGGTCGGCAACGACCGGCAGTTCGTCTTCCTCGTCGAGCTGCTCGGGCTCGCGTCGAGCCTCGAGGCGAACCCTCGCTGGCGCACGAACCCCGGCCGCGTCGAAGACCGCGAGCGTCTCGTCGCGACCCTCGCCGGTGCGATCCGCGCGCTCGACTCCGCCGACTTCCTCGCGCGCTGCGATCGCGCGGGCGTCCCGGCCGGTCCGAT
Source organism: uncultured Phycisphaeraceae bacterium (assembly GCA_964580365.1). Lineage (GTDB taxonomy): Bacteria > Planctomycetota > B15-G4 > B15-G4 > JADJEK01 > CAZBOK01. The sequence goes on along the minus strand of CAZOLL010000042.1, from coordinate 402 downwards.
CCGCGGCGTTCACGAGGCGCTCGCCGACGATTCCGGGACGCTGCACCGCGCGGTCACCTGGCAGGACGGCGGCGCCGGACGCGCGCCGATCCCCGCCGTGGGCGCGCCGATCCTCGTCGACGGCGTCCGCGCGACGAGCCCGATTCCGCCGCCCGCGCGACGTTTTGTTTGAGCGACTTCGGTCGCTACCATCGCGCCGAATCGGCCGGTCCCCGCGAAGGAACTTCGTCCATGGCGCACCCCGCCCCGTCCATGATCGCCCTCGGAATGGTGGAGACCCGCGGCCTGATCGGCGCCGTCGAGGCCGCCGACGCCATGGTGAAGGCCGCGCGCGTGACGCTGATCGGCAAGGAGAAGGTGGGCGGCGGCTACGTCACCGTGATGGTGCGCGGCGAGGTCGGC
>CAZOLL010000041.1:0-15598 GCA_964580365.1 uncultured Phycisphaeraceae bacterium | reverse complement strand
CCTGTTCTTCGTCGCGACGAAGACTCATGCGCTGGAGACCGTGTCCCTGCGCGCGGCCACCGCGTCGCTCGCGGGCGCGGGCGCGGGGCTGCTCGTCGTGTTCGTCGTGCGGCTCGCGTTCTCCGCCGCGTTCGGGCGCGAGGCGATGGGGCTCGGCGACGCGAAGTATCTCGCGCTCGCGGGCGCCGTGTTCGGCGCGGAGGGGACGCTGCTCGTGTTCTTCCTCGCGTGCGCACTCGGCGCGCTGCCGGCGTTCGCCGTGCTCGTGCGGCGCCTGCCGGTCGCGACGCTCCTCTTGCTCGCGTGCGTCGCCGTGCCGCTGTTGTTCCTCGACGATCTCGTGCGCGCGACGTCCCCGCGCGTCGCGCTCTTGCTCCTGCCGGTGCCGATGATCGCGTTGCTCTTGTTCCTGCGCCACCTGCGGCGCAGAGACCTGCCGCTCACGGCGCTGCCGTTTGGGCCGTTCCTCGTCGTGGCGTCGATCGCGCTGCTCGTCGCGTACGACCCGATCGTCGGCGCTCTGCGCCGCTTCCTGCCCGGCTCGAACTGACGCGCTCCCGCTTGTCTTTCCCGCGAAAACGCGGCGGCTATGATGCGCCGCCCGCCGCGCGACTCGCGCTCGCGAGTCCCGCCTCGAACTCTGGCTCCGGAGGACGCGATGGCGAAGTACGGGACCGCCGACATCCGCAACGTTGCCTTCGTGGGGGGGCCGCACACCGGGAAGACTTCGCTCATCGAGGCGATGCTCTTCGCGGCCGGCGCGCTCCCCCGTCGCGGTCACGTCCACGACGGGACGTCGAACGTCGACTACGACCCGGAAGAACGCGCGAAGAAGCACTCGCTGTACCTGAAGGTCTTCCACTGCACGCACAACAAGCACGAGTTCAACGTCGTCGACTCGCCCGGCTACCCCGACTACCTCGGTGAGGCGATCGCCGCGATGAACGCAGCGGAGACCGCGGCGGTGTGCCTCTCGGCCGCGGACGGCGTCACGTTTCCCGTGCGCCGCATCTGGAACGAGGTGGTCGCCAACGGTCGCGGCCGCGTGCTGATCGTGAACCGCATCGACGCGGAGAACGTCGATCTCGGCGCGCTGGTGCAGCAGATCCAGGACGCGTTCGGCAAGGCGTGCGTGCCGGTCAACCTCCCGATCGACCCCGGCGCGAAGGTGAGCGGCGTCGTCGACGTGCTCGCCGGTTACGAGCAGGCGCCCGCCGCCCTGAAGGACCTGTCGAAGCGCTACCACGACCAGCTCATCGAGACGTTGGTGACGCTCGACGACAAGGCGATGGAGAAATACCTCGAGACGGGCGACGCGACGCTCGACGAGGTGGTGCCGTTCCTGCGCCGCGGGATCACCGACGGCCAGTTCACGCCGATCCTGTTCGCCGCCGCCGAGAAGGACGTCGGCGTGAAGCACCTGCTCGACTTCCTCACCGAGTACACGCCGTCGCCGCTCGAAGGCCCGTTCTTCAATGCGAACGACGGCCTCGACGGCAAGGGCGCCGAGAAGCCGGTCGACCCGAAAGTGCGCCACGACTTCTCCGCGCGCATCTTCAAGACCCTCGCCGATCCGTTCGTCGGCCGCGTCAGCTACGTGCGCGTGCTGTCCGGCCAAGTGAAGGTCGACGACCTGTTCGTCAACGCGCGGCTCGGCAAGCACGAAAAGATGCAGCACATCTCGCGGCCGCAGGGGAAGGAGGTCGTGACGACCGACTTCGCGCAGGCCGGCGACATCGTCGCGATCCCGAAGGTCGAGTCGTTCGACACCAACGACACGCTCACCGCGGAGAAGGCTCCGATCCGCTTCCCGCCGATGAAGATGCCGCTGCCGATGGTCGCGCTCGCCGTGACGCCGAAGAAGCGCGAGGACGACCAGAAGGTCTCGTTGTCGCTGCGCAAGCTCGCGGCCGAGGACCCGACTTTCACGATCGAGCGCGATCACCAGACGGCCGAGCTGATCGTCCACGGCCTGTCGGCGCTGCACGTCGACACGGTCCTGCACCGCCTCGCGCATCGATACAAGGTGGAGGTCGAGACCAAGATCCCGCGCGTGCCGCTGCGCGAGACGATTGGCGCGCCGGCCGACGGCCATCACCGCCACAAGAAGCAGTCGGGCGGCCGCGGCCAGTTCGGCGAGGTGTATCTGAAGGTGAAGCCGAACGAGCGCGGCAAGGGCTTCGAGTTCGTCGACGACGTCGTCGGCGGCGCGATCCCGCGCCAATACATCCCCGCCGTCGAGAAGGGGATCATCGACCAACTCCAGAAGGGCGTCGTCGCCGGCTACCCCGTCGTCGACGTGGTCGTGTCGGTCTACGACGGCAAGTACCACGATGTCGATTCGGACGAAGCCTCGTTCAAGATGGCCGGCGCGCGCGCGTTCCGCGATGCGTTCGAGAAGGCGCACCCGGTCCTCCTCGAGCCCATCGTCGAGCTCGAGGTCGCGATCCCCTCGAAGTACATGGGGGACATCACGAGCGACATGAACGGCCGCAGAGGCCGCATCAGCGGCATGGACTCGATCGGCGACACGCAGGTCATCAAGGTCCACGTCCCGCTGAAGGAGATCCAGACCTACGCGCAGGATCTCCGCAGCATCACGCAGGGGCAGGGGAGCTACACCTTCCACTTCAGCCACTATGACCAGGTGCCGCACAAGGTCGCGGACGAGCTGATCGCGGCGCATCGAGCGGGACGCAAGGAAGAGGAGTAGAGCGGTGCGCTCGTCAGTGCGCCAGTAGAGTCTCGAGCCGCAAGTCGAACCGGAGGGATCGAATGCGCTGGACCCGTCGGGCTCTCGAAATGCTTGGTTGCCTGCTCGTTTCGGCGTCCACCGCTCCATGCGCGACGATCGACCCGTGCGTGAGGACCGCGCTGGACGCAGCGGTCGCAGAACTTGAGCAGACCGGAGCGATCCCATCTACGCCGGGTGGAGTGTCGTTCAAGATCGGCGTTGGGTTCGATCTGGATTCGCTCGCGACGACGATTCCGCATCTCGCGACCGGTTCCTTCACCGTCGCGATCAACGTCGAGGTCATCGACGGAGCACTTGGGGCAGGTGCGGCCTGCTCACCCAGTGTTCTGCTGTGCATTCTGATGCACGAGCTCGACCACCTGATCCTTGCGCTGGCGGGGGCTTCGACGAGTGCTTGCGGCGGGAAGTGCGAAGAAATGACGATCCACTTCAACGACCTGGCCCTCATTTGTGCGAAGGTCGGCGATTGCACTGATCCGGGCGAGAAGCGATTCCTCTGCAATCAGTACGCAGAGATATATTGCTGGATCACCTCGAACCTCGACGAGGTGAACTTCTCGTGTGCCGGCGCGGCGTGGCCGGAGCCAGCGAACTGTGAGTGGTGCTGACCCAGCGGCGCGATCGTTGGAGAATCAAATGCAATTCGTTCGATGCCTCGTCACCGTTCTACTCGTGGCTTCGATTCCACCGCAGGTGTTCGAGGAGAAAGAACCGAGCCTCATCCACGTTGCGGGCAAGTTCGAGAAGCTCAACACCCACGCGAGCTACAGCGCAAAGTCGACCGAGCTTCACTGGACCCGGCGAGAACGCAACAGCACGACCGACGCTTGGAGCGAATCGAAGAACACGTACTCCGCTCGGTACTCGATTGTCGACGTAGCGAGCCGCCTCGCGGGTGAGGAACTATTCGTCGCCGGAATCCTCCCGAACGAGAAGTCGGTGATCGAGCGATGGAAGTTTCCGAAGAAGAAGGGGCGGTGGATCTACTCCATGTCACAGCCGACCCCTGCGATCGGAACGCCGGCGGGACAGTGGTCAGCTTCGTTCGCACTCCACGGCCAAGTCCTCTCGATGTCGCCATTGCCTCCGACTTGGTACGCCCCCGAGATCACTGTGATTATGGAGTCGAGCGATCATGGATTCATCCGCTCGGTCGAGGCTGATCCGGAGGGGCGATTTCTCTTGTTCAATCGGTATCCGGAGGGCGACGTGTACCGAATCGATCTCACAGGATCGAATCAGACGCCCGCAGTGGTCTTCTCCTCCACCCAACACCCGGAGCTCCCGGCGCTCGGGAACCTGACGATCGCCCAGCATTCGTCGCTTGGACGTGTCTGCATCGTTGCACCGGCCAGCATCAGTCGGGCGATGAAGGAAGTCTTGATCCCGCCCGCGCTGTACCTGATTGATTCAAACAACGACGCGATCTTCGAGTCAACACAGGCGGTCGCGCTCCCTGACTATTTCGAGTCGCGACTTCTGGACGACAACGACCAGTGTGCGTGGACGTATCCCTGGCGTGATTAGGGCGTCGCACTCCGACATGAACGGCCGCCGCGGCCGCATCAGCGGCATGGACTCGATCGGCGACACGCGGGTATCAAGGTCCACGTGCCGCTGAAGGAGATCCAGACCTACGCGCAGGACTTGCGCAGCATCACGCAGGGGCAGGGGAACTACACCTTCCACTTCAGCCACTATGACCAGGTGCCGCACAAGGTCGCGGACGAGCTGATTGCGGCGCACCGGGCGGGACGCAAGGAAGAGGAATAACGAAGAGGACGAGACTCGGGCCCGGACCCGAACTCGAACTCGAGTCTCGTTCCTCGCGACTCGAGTTCGAGTTCGCCCCCGCGTCCCGTGATTCGCAGTGGTACCCCGTCGGGAATCGCGATCCTGCTCAACTCGGTGGGTCTCCCACGCCGATAACGGAAAGCCGTTTCCGGCGCGCGGAGATTGCCCATGGCTCAGATGCAGGAGCTGCTGCAGCAGCTCGTCGATCGTGGCGGATCCGACCTTCACCTGACGGCGGGCTCGCCCCCGCGCATCCGCATCTCCGGTGACCTCGTCGCGACGGACCATGACGTGATGACCCCGGAGGAAACCAAGTCGACGATCTACTCCATCCTCACGACCGAGCAGATCGCGAAGTTCGAGAAGGAGCTCGAGCTCGACTTCTCCTTCGGCATCCGCGACATGGGTCGCTTCCGAACCAACGTCTTCATCCAGCGCGGCGCGGTCGGCGCGGTCATGCGCGTGATCCCCTACCGCGTGCTCGGGTTCGACGACCTCGGCCTGCCGCGCAAGGTCTGCGAACAGATCTGCGCGCTGCCGCGCGGGCTCGTTCTCGTCACGGGAGCGACCGGCTCGGGCAAGTCGACCACGCTCGCGGCGATGATCGATCACGTCAACCAGACCGAGCCTTGCCACATCGTCACGATCGAAGACCCGATCGAGTTCCTCCACGCGAACAAGACGTCGCTGGTGAACCAGCGCGAGGTCGGCGCCGACACGCGCGGCTTCAAGAACGCTCTGCGCTCCGTGCTGCGTCAGGACCCCGACTGCGTGCTGATCGGCGAAATGAGAGATCTCGAGACGATCGAGGCGGCACTGCTCTTGTCGGAAACGGGCCACCTGACCTTCGGCACCCTGCACACGTCCGACGCGGTGCAGACGATCAACCGCATCATCGACGTGTTCCCGCACCACCAGCAGCAGCAGATCCGCACGCAGCTGTCGTTCTCGCTGTCGGCCGTGTTCTGCCAACAGCTCGTGCCGACCGCGAACGGCAAGGGCCGCGCGCTCGCGATGGAGATCCTGCTGGTGAACCAGCCGGTGCGCGCGCTGATCCGCGACGACAAGGCGCACCAGATCTATTCGATCATCCAGACCAGTCGGAAGCTCGGGATGCAGACCATGAACGCGTCGCTCGCCGAGCTGGTCGTTTCCAACCAGGTCACCGCCGAGGACGCCTTGTCGCGCTCGTCCGACCCCGAAGAACTCCGCCGCCTGATCCACAAGAGCTGACGACGATCCGTGTCCTCGTTCGACCGCCGACTCTCTCAGACCTTGAAACGCGCGGGCTGCCTCGACGATGAGCAGCTCGCGACGGCGCTCGCGAATGCGACGCGTGACAACGTTTCGTTGTTCGAAGTGCTGGTGAAGTCGGGGCAGTTCGAGGAGCGCGAGCTGCTCGGCACCATCGCGATCGAGGCGGGCGTCACACCGATCGACCTCGACCACCTTGCGATCGATCCTGAAGTGCTCGAGACCCTGCCGCAGGAGGAGGCCGAGCGCCACCGCGTCTTCCCGGTCGCGAAGATCGGCGACGTCCTGACGCTCGCGGTCACCGATCCGTTCGACGTCGTCGGTCTGGACGATCTGCGGCGGATCGCGAAGTCTGACCTGCGCGTCGTCATCGCGTCGGAGCGCGCGCTGAAGGCGGCGATCGACCGCGGCTACGGCCGCGACGCTCGCGAGATGGAAGCGCTGGTCCAGGACGCGACGAGCCAGGACGAGCTGCAGATCAAGGACAACACGGAGAACGAGACCGATGACGTCGACCTCGCCGACGTGTCGGGCGAGACGTCTCCGGTCGTCATGGTCACGAACAAGCTGATCGTTCGCGCGATCAAGGACGGCGCGTCCGACATCCACCTCGAACCGTTCGAGACGCGAGTGAAGGTTCGCTACCGCCAGGACGGCGTACTGCGCGAGGCGCAGGCGCTGCCGAAGAGCCTCGCCGCGTCGGTCGCGTCACGTGTGAAGATCATGGCGGGCCTCGACATCGCCGAGAAGCGCAAGCCGCAGGACGGCAAGTTCCAAGTGAAGCTCGAAGGCCGGCCGATCGATTTCCGCATCTCGACGCTTCCCGTCGTGCACGGTGAGAAGGTCGTGATGCGCGTGCTCGACAACTCGAACCTCGTGAAGGGGCTCGACTCGCTCGGCTTCGAGCCGAAGTGCCTCACCGACTTCCGCGACGCGATCGCGGCGCCGTACGGGATGATCCTCATCACGGGTCCCACCGGCTCGGGAAAGTCGACGACGCTCTACTCGGCTGTGAAGGAGCTCTACTCCGAGGAGACGAACTTCGTCACGGTCGAGGACCCCGTCGAGTACCAGCTCGACGGCATCAACCAGGTTCCGGTGAACCCCAAGCGCGGCGTGACCTTCGCCGGAGCGCTGCGCTCGATCCTGCGCCAGGACCCGGACGTCATCCTGATCGGCGAGATCCGCGACGCGGAGACCGTCGAGATCGCGGCGAAGGCCGCGATGACCGGTCACCTCGTGTTGTCGACCCTGCACACGAACGACGCCGCGTCGGCCGTCACGCGCATGATCGACATGGGCCTCGACCCCTTCCACGTCGCCTCGTCGGTCGTGCTCGTCGCGGCCCAACGTCTCTGCCGCAAGCTGTGCTCGCACTGCCGCGAACCGGTCAAGTTGCCGGCCGACCGACTGATCGCGCTGGGCTTCCTGCCGGAAGAGGCGAAGAACGCGGAGCTGTACCGCGCGGTCGGCTGCAACAAATGCCACCAGGGATACAAGGGCCGCTTCGCCGTCCTCGAGACGCTGAAGCTGACCGACGCCATCAAGTCGATGATCCTGGCGGGGAAGTCGAGCATCGAACTCAAGAAGCAAGGCGTGGCCGAGGGAATGATCACCCTCCGTCGCGCCGCGATCCAGAACGCATTGCGCGGGCGCACTTCGCTCGAAGAGGTCTGCGCGGTCACCATGGCGGATGATTCGTGACGCCGGTCACCCGGCGAGGAAGTGAAAGATGAAGAACTACAAGTACTCCGCGAAGAACACGGACGGACGCACGGTGACCGGGACGCTGAACGCGCCCGGGAAGGACGAGGTGTTGGGAGAGTTGCGCAAGCGCAACCTCACCATCCTCGACGTGCAGGAGATGAAGTCGTCGAAAGCGAACATCGGCTCGAAGCTGGTTCGGCCCGGCCGGCCGCGCAAGGCAGACGAGCTGGTCGTCTTCGCCCGCCAGCTCTCGACGATGGTCTCGTCGGGCATCACGCTGCTGGAGTCGATGGAGATCCTCGTCGAGCAGTCGGAGAGCCCCGCGTTCCGCGCGACGCTCCGCATGATCGCCGACGACATCCGCACCGGCTCCGACCTGTCGCGCTCGCTCGCCAAGCACCCGAAGGTGTTCACCGAACTGTTCGTGAACATGGTGCGCGCGGGCGAAGTGTCCGGCCAGATCGACGAGATCTTGATCCGCCTCGCCGACTACCTCGAGGCCGCGGCGAAGCTGAAGCGCGAGATCCGCTCCGCGATGACGTATCCGATCGTCTCGCTCGTCCTGGTGTTCGGCATTACCGGGTTCCTGATGGTGGGCATCGTCCCCAAGTTCAAACCGATCTTCGAGTCGCTCGAGATCGAGTTGCCGGCGCTCACCAAGATCGTTCTCGGAGCGTCCGAGGCGATCCGCAACAACGGCCTGCTCACGTCGGCCGGCGTGTTCGCGTTCGTCGCGGCCATCATCGCGTTGAAGCGCACCGAGAAGGGCGCGTACGCGTGGGACTCGTTCATCCTGAAGGTGCCCGTCTTCGGCTCCCTGTTCCGGAAGGTCGCGCTCGCGCGTTTCTCGCGGACGTTTGCCACGCTGATCAAATCCGGCGTTCCGATCCTCGGCGCGCTCGAGATCGTCGGTGAGACGGCGGGAAACCGCGTCGTCAGCCGCTCGGTGACGCAAGCAAAGGCGTCGGTGCGCGAAGGCCGCTCGCTGTCCGAGCCGCTGTCGAACAGCCCCGTGTTCCCGCCGATGGTGACGCGGATGATCGCGATCGGCGAGAAGTCGGGCGCTCTCGAGCACCTGCTCGAGAAGATCGCCGAGTTCTACGACGAGCAGGTGTCGGCCCAGGTGAAGTCGCTGACCGCGTTGATCGAGCCGCTGCTGATCGCGGTGATGGGTCTGTTCGTCGGCACGATCGTCCTCTCCGTCTTCCTGCCGATCTTCAAGATCCAGGAGAAGCTGACGCAGGGTCACTGAGATCGTGGAGACCGGCACGAACCCGCACGGCGCAATGGCGAAGCGCCCGCGCGATCGAGTCCGCATCGCGGCGTGGAGCGCGACCGCCGTCATCGGCGTGTCGCTCTCTCTCGCCGCGGTGACCTACCGGCCCGACCCGGACATCCAGGTCGAGCTGGACGGCGCGCGCTTCATGCTGAGCATGGGGCTCGCGAGCGACGCGGAGGTGAAGTTGCGGCAGGTCCTCGCGCGCGACCCGGAGAACGGCGACGCGCAGCTCCTGCTCGGCAACATCGGCTTCCGCGCGGGCCGCTATGACGAAGCTCTGTCGCACTACGTGCAGGCGACGCAGCACGTGCTCTCGCAGGACGACCCGCAGCTGATGGGGGACCTGTTCGTCTCCATCGGCGCGTTGCGACTCCACAAAGGACAATTCGAGGAAGCCCAACAGGCGGCGGAACTCGCGTCCGAGAAGGCTCCTGAGCGCGCGGCCGGGCCGTTGATTTGGGCTTTCAGTCGCCTGGGGCGTGGGGACGAAGAGGGGTTCCGTTACGGGCTGACGCGTGCGTTCGAGTTGTCTCCTTTCGATCCCTTCTTCCGGATCCAAAGGGAGTTCATCACGGAAGCGATTCCGTGGGCGACCGCGTTCGTCATATGCGACTGGCCGGGGCGCGTGCCCCGACCTTGAACTTCGAAAAAACCGCCGCGTCGTCGTTCGGCGTCGGCGAACAGTTGGAGCGCAGTCTGCAATGAAGCACAACAAGGGTTTCACGCTCATCGAGTTGATGATCGTCGTGGCGATCATCGCGATCATCGCGTCCATCGCGATCCCGAACCTCCTCTCGGCTCGCTTGAACGCGAACGAGTCGTCGGCGATCTCGACGCTTCGCAACGTCACGTCGGCCCAGGCGCAGATCCAGGCGCAGGCCGCGATCGACGAGGACTCGGACGGCATCGGCGAGCACGGCACGTTCGGCGAGATGGCCGCGTCGGTCGGTCTCCGCACGACGGGTCTGAACCTGAGCCCGGCCGTCCTCTCGGGCGCGCTCGGTGCGGTCGACGCGAACGGCTACGTGAACAAGGCCGGCTACTACTTCGCGCTCTTCCTCCCGGCCGCCGCGGGCGCGCCGACTCCGGAGAACGCCGGTGGTGGTATGGCGGTCGGTACGGTCGACATCGACCTCTGCGAGAACACCTGGTGCTGCTATGCGTGGCCGGTCAACCGTGGCAACACGGGTAACCGCGCCTTCATGGTGAACCAGACGGGCGACCTGCTCCAGACCAACGGCGCGGTCCTCGCCTACAACGGCACGGGTACCGCCCCGGCCGGCGACGCGGCGTTCGCGGCCGCGGGTTCGATCTCGGGCGCGCTGGCGATCGGCGCGGTCGGTGTCGACGGCAACACCTGGACCTCGGTGAACTGAGGCACGGTGTGAGTTCGGCTTGAGCGCCGAATCGGGCCGGGCCCGTCGACTTCGGTCGGCGGGCCCGTTCCTTCCGTTCAGCCGGGACTGTTCAGGCTGCCTTGCGAAAGAACGAACCGGAGAGATGACCATGACCCTCCACCACGCGTCTGCCGGGAAGCGTGGCTTCACGCTCGTCGAGCTGCTCATCGTCGTGGCGATCATCGCGATCATTGCCGCGGCGGCATTGCCGAACCTCCTCGCGTCGCGATTGACGGCCAACGAATCGTCGGCGATCGGAACGCTGCGGTCGGTCTGCTCGGCCGAGAGCCAGGCCCGCAATCGCGCGGCCGTCGACACGGACAGTGACGGGCAGGGCGAGTACCTCTATCTCGCGGAGTTGTCCGGCAAGGTGAACCTGCGCGGACTCCCGATCGCCCTCGATCCCGCGGCGGTCTCGCTGACGATGGGCAACGTCACGAACTCCGCGGCGAATCACTCCGGCTATCACTTCTGCATCTACCTGCCCGACGCAGCCGCGGCAGGTGTCCTCGAAGACCCCGCGGGCGGCAAGGCCGCGCCGGCCGCCGTGGACTCGGACTTCTGCGAGACGTTCTACGTCTGCTATGCGTGGCCCACCTCGAACGGCAGCTCCGGCCGCCGCGCGTTCGCAATCAACCAGTCGGGCGAGCTGGTGCAGACCGACAACACCGCACAGAACTACAGCGGGCTCGCGGTGATCCCCGCGTTCGACTCGGCCTACAACACCGCCGGCGACATGACGTCGGGGTTCAACATCAGCGCGATCGCGCCCGACGGGGGGCGCTGGCTGCCGGTGAACTGACCGCGCGATCGCCGCTCACTGCGGCTGCTTGTTCCAGTACTCCTCGTAGCCGATGACGAGCTTGAGCAGCGGATCGTCCGCGTTCAGCTTCGGCTTGAGGAACTCGAGGAAGTCCATCACCGCGCGGCCGAGCGAGTCATTGAGCGAGTGCAGCGCTTCCGCGCGCAGCTCGCCGTGCGCTTCTTGCGCCGTCACGTCTTTCAGCACGTCGATCACCTCGGGCTCGTGGAACGAGCCGAGCGCCTGCAGCGCGAAGCGCCGCAAGAGGCGCGACTCCTCGGTGTTCTTCGCGATCTGACACAGCGGCTTCACGGCGCGCGGGTCCGGCGTCGCCTTGAAGAACTGCGCGATGTCGTCGCGACGATCGAAGGAGTCGTCCTTCCCTTCGAGCAGTCGGACCAGTTCGCCGATCACCTCGTCCTTGCGCGACTTCATCGCGACGCGCGCACCGACGAGGCGCACGCCGGCGAGAAACGTCTTGTCGTGGAACACGTCCCACGCGATCTGTTGCGCGGCGGGCGTCTCGATCGGTTCGACGACGTTCACGAGCAGCTTCGACTGCAGCTTCGAGTCCTTCAGCGTGGGCAGCCGCGTCGCGAGATCGGCGATCGCCGCTTCACCCTTGCTGCGCAGGAGCTGCTCCAACCGGCGCAGCTCCTTCGTGACCGGCTCGCGCTGGATCGGGTCGCTCGCGTAGCGCTCCGCCATCTCGGTCAGCTCCGCCATGCGATCGATGATCGTGACGATCGGCGACGACGCGTCGAGCTGGGGAGGCATCGCGGAATCGGTGGGGGTCTGCCCTCGGGCGACCGTGTCGCCCTGGTCCTGCTCGAGCCGATCGACCGTGCGCTGCATGCGGGTCAACTTCGAATCGAGCGCGCTCTTCAGCTCGTCGACCTGGTCTTGCAGGTCGGCGAGGTCCTCGAGGGTCACGGCGGTCTCCTCGTCGTGTGGCGCGGTGCGCCAGGCGCGGACGAGTGCGAGGCCGGCGATGGCGAGTGTCGCGAGCTGCAGCGCGACGAGCGCAAGGAGGGTCCGTCTGGGGGGGGCTGCGGGTTCCATGGCGTGCTCCGGCGATCGTCGGCGAGTGAATCCGCACGCGATCCGCGGCGAATCTAGCGCAAACCGTTGACGTTCCGATCCGATCGACCTGCGCCTAGCACGACGGATTCCATTCCGTCGCTGGTGTTGCCCGGGTGCGCGGCCCGCATACACGCATCACCGCTCGTGAATTCTTCCGCGCCGCGTGTTGGCGGTGTCGGGGCATCGGTTTAGGATGCGAACGGCCGGCGGCAGCCGGCCTCAGAATCCGCGGCGGTCGCGAGCGTTTTCCCGAGCGCTTCGTCCCGCGAAGTCCGCCCCTCGGTCCGTCGCGGTCCGACGTTGTGAATGTGTGCGTGTGTGGAGGGTCGTCTGCATGTCCCGCTCCGGCTCGAGTTCCGACGCGTCCGTGAACCGAGTGCCGCCTCCGTCGCGTCGCGGACTTCGCTCCCGTGCGATGCGGTTCGCCGGTTCGCTCGCCGCGCTCTTCGCCGCATTCTCGGCGACGTCCGCCTTCGCTGCGGGCCTCAAGATCACCTCGACGACGTTCGGCTGGAACCCGCAGACCGGCACGACGACGGCCGGCGGCCTCGGCCCGCTCGGTCAGTTCCCCGCGATGCCGCTCAACCAACCCATCGAGTTGTTCTTCGACGACGATCTCGACAAGGGCTCGGTCGACCTCAGCTCCGTCACGGTCACCACCGTCCCCGCCGACGTGCTCACGCCGCTCGGCGCCACGTCATCGCTCCCGGGCGGCCTGATCGCCCCGGTCAACTACTCGGTGAAGGGCCCGCGCCTCACCATCACGCCGGCGCTCTACTTCACCGGCGGCAACGTGAACTTCGGCTACGTCCCCGGCGCGTTCTACTACATCCGCCTCGCGAAGAACGGCCTCGAGGGCGAGGGCGGCGGCTCGATCGGCAAGACGCTCCTCATCGGCTTCCGCACCACCTCGCAGATCCTCGACATGGCGACCGGCGCGCCGCGCCAGGTCGTGAAGCTGCTCGACTCGGAGAAGGGCGGCGTCACGCTGCCGACGACCGACCCGCTGAATCCCAAGGCGAAGTTCGAGAAGGCGACGCCCGCCCCGCCGCCGCGCGTGCGCTTCCGATTCAACGAGGTCGTTCTCACCTCGACGATCGTGAACCCGGCGACGGGCATCAGCCCGACGTTGAAGATCGAGCTCGATTCCGACAACGACGGCACAACCGTCGCCGATCGCGTTCTGCTCCCCGGCCGCTTCAACATCGTGCAGACGCAGAAGCGGACGCGCGTCGACTGGACGCCGTTCCTCGCCGCGATCCCTCCCGAGCACCTCTACCTCGTCACGGTCGAGCCGCTGATCGAGGACTTGCTCGGGAACTCGCTGTTCGAGCAGACCGGCGACATCGGCGCGAAGCGCGTCTACGCCTTCAAGACGAAGCCCGGCGGCGGCGTCGAGCTTCCGCCGCTCGTGGAGGAGTTCGACAACGGCGACAACAAGGACGTGAACGCGACGTCGGCCGACTGGGCCGTGTCGAGCCCCGGTTTCATGCTGAACGGCGTCGCCGGCGGCACGGGCCTCGACGGTGCGTTCAAGCCGCTCTCCGACACGACGCTGAGCACGAGCGTATTCGACTCCGACCTCGGGAAGAACGTCCCGCGCATCTACAACTTCTCGACCGTCGAGATCCCGGCGGGCGTCTCGGTCCGCGCGCTCGGTGAGTTCGGCTTGGCGATCCGCGCGACCGGCCCCGTCACCGTGAACGGCACGTTGAACGGCGGCGGCGCGAACGGCGAGTTCTTCGACCCCGTCCGCATCGGACCCGGGTTGCCGGGCGTCGGCGCCGCGCGCGGCGGCAGCGGCGGACAGGGCGGCTCGGTCACCAACGGCATCGACCTCGGGACTTCCTTGTTCTTCGCGGGGACGCCGTCCGGGTATGCCGCCGCCGCCCAGGCGAACCAGGGGATCAGCGGGTTCTCGAGCGCGATCGCGCCCTTCGACTTCACGCGGAGCACCGGGCCGGCGTTCGTCGCGGGCTTCGTCGGCATCTGGCTGCAGCCGAACTGCGGGACCGGGTCGTCGATCGCCGGCGCGTCGCCGGGCAACGCCATCTTCTACGACCACCCGACGTTCAAGATCTCGGCGGTGCAGACCGCGAACCTCTTGACCGTCGACAACACCTACGGGCCGCTGAACCAGCCGGGCCTCGACCTCTACGAGTTCCCCGCTCCGCCCATCGCGAAGCCGGGCGACCCCTACCTGATCGGCGACCTCGCGGGTCACGCCGGCGTTCCGGTCGGATACGCGGGCTCGGACGGCGCCCCGAGCTTGCCGGTCACCGTCGCTCAGTCGTTCCTGACGCTTGCGCGTTCCGGCGGCGGCGGCGGTGGCGGCTCGAAGTCGGCCGGCCTTGCGGGCGAGAACGCGCCGGTCGTCGGCACTCAGAGCGGCACCCCCGGCGGCGCGGGCGGCACGGCCTACGTCACGGGCACGGTCACCTCGAAGACCTCGACGACGCTCAGCGTTTCGGGCACTCCGTTCGCGGGTCTCGACCTGGACGGCGGCACCGACACCAACGTCGATCCGCCGTTCGTCATCGTGCCGGACGCTGCGGCGGCGTTCGTGTTCGAGATCGCTTCGAGCACCTCGAACAGCGTCACGATCCACCCGATCGCGCTGTCGCGCGACACCGACGCCGACACCAACAACGACAACACGCTCGACCTCGACGACGTGCCCGGCCTCGGCGCCGGAAAGACGTTCCGCCTCGAGCCGCCGCACTCGTTCGGCGGCTCCGGCGGCGGCGGCAGCGGCGTTCACTGCGCCAACACGACGAAGCTGAGCCCGGCGCCGAACCTCACGCTCCCGACCTGGACTCCGGGCGCGGGCGGCGGCGCGGGCGGCGGTTCGGTGGTGGTCGAAAGCGCGGGCACGATCTCGGTCGGCGCGTCCGGAAAGATCCTCGCGGACGGCGGCGACGGCGGCGAGACAACCTCCGCGCTGTCGACCAGCGCGAGCGGCGGCGGCGGCGGCGGCGGCGGCTCGGTCATCCTGAAGTCGGCGAGCGCGTCCGCGTTCGCGGTCACCGTCGCGGGGCTGGTCGACGCGCGCGGTGGCCTCGGCGGCGTTGGCTTCGTCGACGGCGGCGCCGGAGGCGACGGCCGCATCCGCCTCGAGAACTTCGCGGGCAACCTGTCGCCCGCGAACTTCAGCCTCGTGCTCCCGAACCCCGGCGCGCCCGACCTCGGCTACCTGATCCCCGGCCTCTCTCCGACCGCCGGTCAGTCGGAGTTCCTGGCGAGCGGCACGCTCACCGCGAACTACACCTCCTACACGGTGAAGTACACCGCCAAGGTCGACGGCAACCTCCAGAACCTCGAGTTCACGTTGGCCGACTTCCAGGCCGGCGACGAGGCGCCGTTCGAGATCACCTTCAACGACGCGGGTCTCACCGGCTCCGGCGACGTCGATCCCGCGACGGTCGACGACGACTTCGTCGAGGATCTCACGACGCTCCACCTGTCGTTCCTGCGCTTCCGCATCGTGATCGAGCCGTCGAAGATCATCGACGGCGCGATCTACGAGG
>CAZOLL010000040.1:9184-15695 GCA_964580365.1 uncultured Phycisphaeraceae bacterium | reverse complement strand
CACCATCCCGGCCCCGCCCCCCCCCCCCCCGCCGAGGGGGCGTTGCCCCCACCCGCGGGCCGCGGGGTTCCCCCCCCGGCGTCGCGCGGTCGCGGCGCTCGACTTCGCGGAGCGGCCCCGTAGGTTGGTCCGGCGTGCCGCACCTTGAATCCCCGATCGTCGTCCTCGACAAAGTTCACCGCGTGTACGGCGCGGGCGACTCGGCCGTACATGCGGTCCGCGACGTGTCGCTCGAGTTCGCCGCCGGACGGTTCCACGCGATCCTCGGGCCGTCTGGCTCCGGCAAGTCGACGCTGCTCCATCTCGCGGCGGCGCTCGACCCGCCGACCAGCGGGCGCGTGCGCGTGCTCGAGCAGGACGTGGCGTCGCTCGGCGACGCGGCGCTCGCGCGGTTGCGGCGGCGGTCGATCGGGCTGGTCTTTCAGTTCTTCAACCTCGTTCCGAGCCTCACGGTCGAGGAGAACGCGCTCTTGCCGATCCTTCTCGATCGCGGCGCGACCTCCGCCGACCGGGAGCGGCTCGACTCGCTGCTCGAACGCCTCGGCATCCGCGCGCGGAAGAAGCACCGCCCCGAGGAGTTGTCGGGCGGCGAGCGCCAGCGCGCCGCGATCGTCCGCGCGCTCTTGCCGGCGCCTCCGCTCCTCCTCGCGGACGAGCCGACGGGCAGCCTCGACACGAAGACCGGCGAGTCGATCACGCGACTCCTGAAGGACCTCGCGCGCGACGACGGCGTCTGCATCGTCGCCGTGACGCACGACCCGCGCGTCGCCGACCAGGCGGACGTCGTGATCCGCATCGAGGACGGTCGCGTGATCGACCGCGTCGAGCGGCCGGCGGAAGCCCGAAGGTCGTGAGCCCGTGATGCGGCGCTGGATGTTCCTCGTCGGCGCGCTCGCGCTGCGCGGATGGCGGCGTCATCCGCTGCGCCAGGCGCTCTCCGCGCTTTCCGTCGCACTTGGCGTCGCGCTGTACGTGTCGACCGAGCTGACCACGGGGACGATCGACGCGGCCGTCGAGAAGGTGTCCGACGCGTTCGAGGGGGGCGTCGACCTGATCGCGACGCGCGACGCGGCGGGCATCCCCGAGCGGGACGTCGATGCGCTCCGCAAGCGGCCGGAGTTCTCCGGCGTGTCGGGCGCGGTGCAGTCGGAGGTGCGCACGACGTTTTCGCCGCCACTGACGCTGATCGGCATCGATCCGATCGAGGACCGCAAGGTGCGCGCTGTCACGGGCCGCGTCGACCTCGACGGCGCCGCGCTCGTGCGCTTCTTGACCGACGAGCACTCCGTGCTGATGACGCGCCGGTTCCTCGAACTCACGGGAAAGCGCGCGGGCGATCGTTTCGAGGTGAACTCCGCGCTCGGTCGCGTCGAGCTCGTGATCGCCGGCTCGATCGACGTGCCCGAGGAGTTCGCGGGCGCCGCGGTGAACTACGGCTTCCTCACGCTGGGAAATGCGCAACGACTCTTCGCACGCGACGGCAGGGTCGACCGCGTCGACCTGCGCATCGCAGCGGGAGCGACCCCGGCCGACGCTGAACGCGCCGCGCGCGAGGTCCTCCCCGTCGGCACGGGCGTGATGCGCCCGCGAGAACTCCTGCGACAGCAGACGGCGGCGATGGACACGCTGCGCGGGACGTTCGCACTCAGCGGACTGCTCGCGCTCCTGATCGCCGTGTTCTTCGTTTTCAACACCGTCTCCGCTGCGATCGCGGAGCGCACGCGCGATGCGGGCATGTGGCGGTCGATCGGCATGACGCGCACGCAGCTCGTGTTCCTGATCGCCGCCGAAGCGTGCGTGCTCGGGTTCCTCGGCCTCGTGCTCGGCCTCGCGCTCGGGCGCCTGCTCGCGAACGCGTCGCTCGACCTGACGGCGGACGTCGTGAACGCCGTGCACTTCCGCGTGCCGCCGCTCGACGAGCCGCGCATCCCGGCCGCTCTCGTCGCCGAGGCGGTCCTGCTCGCGTTCGGCGCGACGCTCTCGGCTTCCTTGCTCGCGATCATCCCGCTCGCGCGGAAGCGACCGCTCGAGATCCTCCAGCCCGGTCTGTTCACCGCGACGCGCCGCCGGGCGATCCTGCGCCTCGGCATTGCGGGCGTCGCGTTGCTCTGCCTCGCGGGGCTTCTCGCGTGGAGCGAGCCGCCGTTCCTGAACGGAATCCTCGGCCGGGTGCTCGCGCTCTTGATCCCGGTGTCGATCGCGCTCGCGGCTCCAGCGGTGGTCCTGTTCGCCGCGGCGCCGCTGCGGCGCATCGCGTTCGCGCACGCCCGACCGCCGGCGTGGCTCGCGCTCGACGCGCTGCGCGAGCAGCCCGCACGCACGGCGCTCACGGTCACCGCGTTCGCGTTGTCGCTCGGCCTCGTCATCGGGCACGGCGCGTACACGCGCGCGATGCACGAGACGCTCCGCTCATGGCTCGAGCGGTCGATCCCCGCCGACGTCATCGTGAGCGGCGACGTGCAGAATCCTGGCGCCGTGTTCCCGTTCAAGGAGGAAGCCGTCAAGGACGCGCTCCGCCTGCCCGGCGTGGAGGGAGTGTTTCGGCTGCGCTTCCGCACCGCGCGCATCGACGAGAAGACCGCGCTGATCGTCGCGCTCGACTTCGCGAAGACGCAAGGGCGCACGAAGTACCGCTTCATGGAAGGCGACGAGGACGACGCGTACCGACGCGTCCCCGCGGGCGAGGCCGTGATGATCGCGGAGAACCTCGCGTGGCGCACCGGCCTCGGCGTCGGAGCGACGCTCGACCTGCCGATCCCGGGAGGCGTGAAAACGCTGCCCATCG
Organism: uncultured Phycisphaeraceae bacterium; assembly: GCA_964580365.1. GTDB lineage: Bacteria > Planctomycetota > B15-G4 > B15-G4 > JADJEK01 > CAZBOK01. The sequence goes on along the minus strand of CAZOLL010000040.1, from coordinate 12,910 downwards.
CGGGAGTCGTGCGCGATTACCACAACCCCGGCGGCGCGGTGTTCATCGACCTCTCGCTGTACCGCGAGCTCTACGGCGACGACCGCGTCGACTTCGCGGAGCTGCTCTTGAAGCCCGGCACCGACCGCCGCGCGATCGCCGACGCGACGCGCGACGTGCTTCCGGCCGGGTACGACTTCCTCGGCGTCACCGCGCGCGAGGACTACATCCCGCGCCTCCTGTTCTTCGTCGACGACCTGAAGAACCTGTCGCTCGTGCAGCTCGTGCTCTCGCTCGCGATCGGCTCGCTCGGCATCGTGGTGACGGTGTTGCTGTCGGTGCTGAACCGCGCCCGCGAGCTCGCGCTGCTCGAGGCGATCGGCATGGACCGGCGCGCGCGTCGTCGCAGCATCCTGTTCGAGGTGCTCGTCCTCGCCGCCGCGTCGACGCTCGTCGGAATGCTCATCGGGAACATGTTCTTCATCCCGGCGAACTTCGTCTTCCGCGAGTACTCCGGCTTCGTCTTCGAGCACGTGTGGCCCGTCGAGGAGATGGTGCAGGGCGCGGGCCTCGCGATCCTGACGGCGGCCGCCGCCGCGGCGATCGCGCTGAAGGTGCTCTCGCTGCGCGAGGGGATCGCCGCGCTCGCCGAAGACTGACGCGACGCGAGCGGCATGAGCCGGCGCCACGCTCGCTACGCTCTTCCGCGATGACGACGCCCTGGTCGAAGAAGCAACCCCGCCTCACCGTCGACGTGATCATCGATCGCGGCGACGGCGTCGTGCTGGTCGAGCGCAAGTTCGAGCCGTTCGGCTGGGCGATCCCCGGCGGGTTCGTCGACTGGGGTGAGACGCTCGAGGACGCGGTCGCGCGCGAGGCGCTCGAAGAGACCGGGCTCTGCCTGAAGACGCTTCGCCAGTTCCACGCCTACTCCGACCCGAAGCGCGACCCGCGCGGTCACACAGTGTGTGTCGTGTTCGTCGGTGAGGCGGACGGCGAGCCGGTCGGCGGCGACGACGCGAAAGCCGCGCGCGTGTGGCCGTGGAGCGCGCTGCCTCCGCTGGCGTTCGACCACGCGTCGATCCTCGCGGACTACCGCGCGCACCGGTACTGACCCGGACGATTCAGCCGCCGGTGCGGCAGTAGCACGAGCCCTTGATCTTCACGTCCGCGCGGGCCCACGCCTTCGCGAAGCGGGCGTCGACCTCGGCGGCCTCCGCGGTCTTTCCCTGCTTCTTCAGGGCCTCCGCAAGACCGTAGAGCGCCCAGCCGTTCCCTGGGTGACGCACGAGGTCGCCGCGGTAGACCTCCTCCGCTTCGGCGGGCTTGTCCGCGTCGAGGAGGAGCGCGCCGAGCGCGTGCCGCGCGGGCGTCATCCACCCCCACGGCTCGTCATATTTCATCGCCTCGTCCAGCGCGACCGCGCGGCGCAGGCTCTGCAGTCCGGCGTCACGGCGACCGCGGCGGAACTCGATCTCGCCCTCCATCATGCACCGCGCGATGTCGAGCACGCTGCGCGTCGTGTTGTTGCCGACGGTCCACGACTCGGGCACCTGCCGGTACTCGATCTCGAACGCGGCGCGCTCCTGCTCCGCCTGCTCGAGCTTGCCGGTGTTCGCGCACGCGATCGCGCGCGCGTAGCGGCGCACCGCGCGGGCGCCGGGCGACGCGGGCTCCGGCTCGGCGAGGATCTCCTCGAAGCGGCCGAAGCGGACCATTGCGTGGTACGGCGCGCCGAGGAAGCCCTCGACGAAGTGCGGCATCGCTTTCACGATCTCCGGCGGCAGCCACGCGACGACGTCGCGCGCGGCCTGGATCGCGACCTTCTCCTGCCCGTCGTACATCGCGGCCCAGGCGAGGAAGTGCAGGTTGTGCGCGCCGTACATCGGCTGCAGTCCTTCGCGACCGGCCCGCGCGGCATAGGCGCGGTCGACCTCGACGGCGCGGCGGTTCGCTTCGATCGCTGCGGGGTAATCGCCGACGCGCATGTCGATGTGCGACGGCATGTGCACCATGTGGCCGGCGCCGGGCACGCGGTCGCGCAGCCGGTCGGCGGCCGGCTTCGCCAGCTCGGGATGCGGCGACGCCTCGAGCGCGTGGATCGTGAGGTGCAGGCCGCCGGGGTGGTCGGGCACGGCCTTCAAGAGCCGGTCGAGCACGTCGACGATCTCGGGCGTCTCGGGCCGCGGCTCGCCGTCGGCGCTCCACAGGTCCCACGGGCGCAGGTCCATCAGCGCCTCGGCGAAGAGCGACATCACGTCCGGGTCGTTCGGGAACTGCTGGTGCACGCGCCGCATGGCGTCCGCGTACGCGAGGTCGAGCGTCTTCCGATCGCGCGTGCCGGGCGCCGGAAAGCGCTCGGCGGCGGCGGCAATCAGCGCCTGCTCGACCGGCGACGCGCTCGGCGCGAGCCGCACCGCGTTCGTGATCGCCTCGTGCGCGGCCTGCAGCTTTGGCTCCTCGACCTCCATGTTGTTGATGTGCAGGCCCGCCGCGAGCGCCATCCCCCACCACGCCATCGCGCAGTCGGGGTCGAGGCGCGCGGCCTCCTTGAACGAGCGCAACGCCTCCTCGTGGTTGAACGAGTAGCAGAGCAGGAGCCCCTGCTCGAACCACGACCTCGCCTCCGGCACGCTCGCCGTCACGTCGCGGTGATACGCGCCGAGGTTCTCGAACAGGATCGGCGCGCGGTCGCCGCCGGTGAACCGCTCCAGCACCCCGCACCCGGAGAGCGCACTGAGCGGGGCGAAGGTCGCGAGTGCAATGGCGGCGAGCGGAAAACGTCTCGGGGCTCTCATGATCAGCGGGCTCCGTAGAGGTCGATCAACGTCTTCTCGAGCTTCCGGTACAGGTGCCCGGTCGCGCGCGAGTCGCGCAGGCAGTACTCGGCGATCTCGTCGATGCGGCCCTGCGCGTAGAACTCGGCGACGTGCGAGCCGTCGAGGCCGCCTTCCTTCGGCGATGTGATGTCGAATCGGCGACACCAGTAATCGAGCGAGAAGCGCTCCTGCGCCGCGCCGAAGAACGTCAGCACCTCCGCGAGGTCGCAGTGGTCCGCCATCGAGTACCGGTTGGCGAGGAGCTGGCGCGACGGCCGGATGCCGTGCAGCGCGGAGCGGATGTAGGCGAACGGCAGGTCGAACGCGCGGCCGTTGTAGGTGACGACGCGGCCGTAGCGCTCGAGGAGCTGCCAGAACTCGCGGAGGATGCCGGCCTCGTCGCCTCGGTACACGCGCGTCTGGCCGGCCGCGGTGTCGAGCCAGCCGCCCGCGGCGTCACCCTCACCTTCGTAGAGCACCGCGCCCTGGTCGGACTCGAGGTTGACGAGCGCGATGCAGATCACGCGGCCGGTGCCGGGCGAGAGACCGAGCGCCTCCTTCGCGATTGCCTCCGCGGAGCCGGCGCTGCCGGAGTCCCGCACGAGTTTGCGGGACTGCCGCGTGACGAGGTAGTCGCGCGTGGGCGCGTCGAGCGCGTCCCACCCGGCTCCCACGGTCTCGATGTCGAAGACGATCGCCGGTCGGCCCATTTCGCGGCGAAACCTACCGATCCGCGGCGCGTCTTTCATCCGTCCGCGATCGGATCGACGGAGATTTCATCTTCGGCCGCGGCCGCCGGTGCGGCTCAACCCTCCGCGTCGACCTTGGCCTGCGCCAGCTCGCTCGCGAGGTCCTTCGGCACCGAGGCGTCTTCCGGGCCGAGCTGCCCGCGCGATTCGAGCTGCGTGAACACGGCGAGCGCCTGCTC
>CAZOLL010000040.1:0-9172 GCA_964580365.1 uncultured Phycisphaeraceae bacterium | reverse complement strand
TGGTGCCGCGTCGCGGCCGCGAACTCCGGGCGCTCGTGGACCAGGCGCTCCGCCTCGTCGAGGTAGCGCTCGAACCACGAGCGTGCGCCGTCGAAGTCTCCCCGCGCGAGTCGCCGCTCGCCGAGCCGGCACGAGTGCGTCGCGAGGTCGAAGTGCACCTGCACGTTGCCGGGATCGGCCTGCGCGAGCGCGCTGGCCGCCTCGAACGCCGACACGAAGTGCGCGTCGGATTCCTCGGCGCGGCCGAGCGCGATCAACAGCGCGCCGACCTGCTCCTCGGTGACCGCGACGTCGCGGCGCGACAGCACGTCGTCGGCGTGCTCGGCCAACAGCGCGGCGAAAACGCGCAGCGCTTCCTCGCGCCCCGCGAGCGCGGCGTCGCGGCGGCCCGCGGCCGCGTCGCAAACTGCCACCTTCGAGAGCGCGACGCCGAACGTGCGGCGCACGGCGCGATCCGTCGGGTTCGCGGCGACCGCGCGCCGGCTCTGCTCGAGGCCGAGGGCATACAGCGCGCGCGCTTCCTCGCTGCGGCCGAGGGCGACGAGCGCGTTGCCGAGCCGCTCGCTCGCGTTTCCGGTCTCGACGTCGATGCGCGGGTCGTCCGGCCGCTCCGCGCGCCAGCGCGCGAGCGTCGGCTCGACCGCGCGGTACTCGGCCTCCGCCGCCGCGGCGCCCTCGACTTCGAGCAGCGCGTCGCCGATGCGCAGTCGCACCGACACCAGGTCGCCGAGCGCGCCGGAGCGGTCCTCGCGCTCCGGCTCGAGCTGCTCGAGCAGCGCGTAGGCCTTCCGGTAGCTCTCGAGCGCGCCGCGGGCGTCGCCGACGTTGGGCAATGTCGCGCTGCCCTGGATGTCGCCCATGTTCTGGTACGCGGCGGCGAGCTCGAGCCGCAGCGCGGCCAGCTCCGGCGCCTCCGCGGAGAGGCGGTCGAGGTACTCGAGCGCCGTCTTCACGATCGCGCGGCGCGCGTCGAGCGCGCCGGTCAGCTGCCGCAGCTTCGGGTCGAGGTCGAAGATGAACGTGCGTGCCAGCGTGCGCAGCTCGGCGAAGCGGCGCTCCGCGCGATCCTTCTCGCCGACGGCGCGACGCCACTGCCACGCCGTCGCCGCGAGCCCGATCGCGAGCGCCGCGAGAACGACGGCCGCGCCCGCGACCAACGCGCGGTGCCGGCGCGCGAACTTGCGGAGCTGGTCGACGGTGCTCGCCGGCCGCGCGGAAATCGGCTCGTCGCGAAGGTGCCGGCGCACGTCGTCCGCGAGCGCGGCGACGGTGCGGTACCGCCTCGACTTCTCGCGCGCGAGCGCGGTCGCGGTGATCGTGTCGAGGTCGCCCGCCAGCGACGGGTCGAACCCGGACAGCGTGGTCGGCTCCTCCTCCGCCAGCTTGCGCGCCGCCTCCGGCAGCGGCCGCCCGCGCAGGTCGCGCGGTTGCTTGCCGCACAGGAGCTCGAACAGGATCACACCGAGCGCGTGCACGTCGCTCTGCCCGTCGACCTCGTCCGGCTTCCCCTGCGCCTGCTCGGGGCTCATGTACGGCAGCGTGCCGAGCAGCTCGCCGGGACGCGTGTGCAGCGTCTCGAGCGAGACCTCCGCGCCGGTCACGCGCGCGACGCCGAAGTCGACCACCTTCGGCCGCGCGTCGGCGCGCGTCCCTTCGACGAGCACGTTCGACGGTTTCAGGTCCCGGTGGATCACGCCGTGCTGGTGCGCGTGCTGCACGGCGTCGGCGATCCGGCAGAACAGCTCGAGGCGTTCGCGACGGTCGAGCCGCTCCTTCTCGACGAACTCGAGCAGCGGCGGCCCCGCGACGCGCTCCATCGCGATGAACGGCACGCCGTCCGCGACGCCGGCGTCGAACACCTGCGCGATGCCGGGGTGCGAGAGCTGCCCGAGCGCGTGCGCCTCGCGCAGGAAGCGCAGCTCTGCGTCCTTCGCGACCAGGCCGGTCCGGATGACCTTCAGCGCGACAGTGCGGCGCGGCTGGTCCTGCTCGGCGAGGTGGACGACGCCCATGCCGCCGGCGCCGAGCGTGCCGAGGATCTTGTACCGGCCGACGCGCTCGCGACGCGGTTCGTCGGCAGGTGCTGCGCTCGCGCGCGCCGCGGACGCATCGAGCGAGAAGCCGGCCCCGAGCGCTGGCTCTGCGAACGCGTCGGCGGCGCCGTCGGGGCCGCGGGCGCCGTCGGCGGCGAGCAACTGGTCGACCTCGCGGCGCAGCGGCTCGTCGCTCCCGCACGCGGCGACGAGGAACGCGTCGCGCCGCTCGGCGGGGAGCCGGCGCGCTTCCTGGAACAGGCGCTCGACTCGCGCGAAACCGCCGGACGTCACGCGCCTCCCTCCAGCCTCCGCTTCAACCACGCGCGGGCGAACGCCCAGTCGTCCTCGACGGTGCTCGCGTTGACCGAGAGCGTGCGCGCCGTCTCCTCGATCGAGAGCCCGCCGAACCAGCGCAGTTCGACGACGCGCGCCTTGCGCGCGTCCTTCGCGGCGAGCGCCTCGAGAGCTTCGTCGAGCGCGAGCAGGTCGATGGGCGCCGCGCCCTCGCGATCCGCGAGGCCGGCGAGCGTGACGCGATCGCCGGCGTCCGCGCCGGACGGCGACTTGCCGCCGCGCTTCAGCGCCTGCTTCGCGCGCGCGTGGTCGACGAGCACACGCCGGATGGCGCCGGCGGCGGCGATGCGGAAGCGCTCGGCGTCGAGCGGCGTTCCCGCCTCCGCTCGACCGCGCAGCGTGTCGGTGAGCCGCAGCCACGCTTCGTTCGCGAGCGCCGTCGGCTGCAGCGTGTGGTCGCCGCGTTCGCCGCGGAAGCGTTCGCGCGCGAGGCGCCGCAGCTCCTCGTAGACGAGCGCGAGCATCGCGTTGTCGTCCGGCATCTCCTCTCCTCGCCGCCCCGGCGGGCCGCGCCCGCGAGATTATCCGCCGAATCGAGCCGGGACGCCGCGCTCCGATTCCGCTTCCTCGGTCGGTCCGTGAGTCCTGAATGGTCCCGAGGAGGTCTGCCATGAACCGCATCGCCGCGTTCGCGTCGCTCGTTCTCGCCGTCTGGTCCGCTTCCGGCACGCCCGCACGGGCCGAGACCGTGTTCGACAACAGCGTGAACTGGACGTTTTCGAACGGCGTGCTGGGCGGCGCCGAGTGGGCCGACGACGTGCACCTGACGAAGCCCGGCTCGATGACGTCGTTCCGCTTCGGGTACATCTCGAACGGGTCGTCGCAGGCGACGATCCGCTTCTACTCGAACAGCGCGTCGAACACGCCGCTGCCGGCCGCGGGCGCGCAGTTCTTCTCGATCACCGTCGGCATCCCCGGCGGTGGCTCGAGCGGCGAGCAGACGGTGAACCTCGCGACGCCCGTCCTGGTGCCGGCCCACATGTGGATGTCGGTGCAGTTCAACGGCAGCTCCGGCTCGATCGGCCTCTACAACCCGCCGGTCGTCGGCTCGAGCAACTCGAACATGGTCGTGCACGTGTCGTCGGGCACGAGCGGCAACGTGTTCGGCTCGGGGAAGAACAGCTTCCAACTCGCCATCGCGATCGCCGACCCCGAGTGGACGAACCTCGGTCACGCGCTCGCCGGCACCGCGGGGCTGCCCAAGCTGACCGCGAGCGGCATGCTCGCCGCGGGCAGCGCGTACTCGATCGACCTGTCGAGCGCTCGTCCGTCCGCGCCCGCGTGGCTCGTTCTCGGCACGAGCACGGCGAACCTCCCGACCGCCGGCGGCCTCCTCGTCCCGACGCCGAGCGTCATCCTCCCGATGGCGACGAGCGCGGCCGGCACGATCGACGTCGACGGCACGACGCCCGCCGGCCTGCCGCCGGGGACGACGATCATCGCGCAGTACTGGATCCTCGATCGTGCGGGCGTCGCGGGGTACGCGGCGTCGAACGCGGAGACCGCGACCTCGCCGTGAGCGGCGCGCGGCGCCTCACGCGGAGTCGTGCGCGCGCAGCCGCCGCTCGGCTTCGTCGACGCACGTCGCGAGGCGGTGCTTGCGCTCGGAGTCGCCGCCGACTCGCGCCGCGTAGTGCGGGCAAGCCGCGACGAACTCGCGCAGCGCCGTGATCGCGGCGTCGTTCCGGCCGCGGGCTGCCGCGGCGTCGGCGAGCAGGAGCCGCGTCGGACGCGAGGACGGCGCCCAATGGTGCGGGTCCTTCGCGAGGACGTTCTCGAGCTGCGCGTGCGCAGCCGCGAAGTCCTTCGTCAGCGAGAGGTGGATCTCGACCAGCCGCACGCGCGCGTCGAGGTCGCCCGGATGGGACGCGGCGCACTCGCTCGCCGCGGCGAGCGCTTCCATCACGGCGCGGCGCCGCCGGCGCGCGGGGCGCGTGAGGGCGATGAGCAGGGCGATCGCGGCGAGCGCGAGGGCGGTCCAGACGAGCGGCATCGGCCGCGATCATCGTCGAATCGCGTCGCCAGTTCCACGCATCGCCGGTAGCGTGCTCGCATGATCGAACTGCGCGGGCGCCACTTCGTCTCCGAGCTCGAGTTCACGCCGGAAGAGCTGCGCGCGATCGTCGACCTCGCGCTCGCGATGAAACGGCGCGAGCGGTTCGGCTCGCTGCCGGGCGCCGTGCTCGGAATGATGTTCTTCAACCCGTCGGTGCGCACCCGCGTCTCGTGCGAGGCCGCGATGGCGAAGATGGGCGGGCAGGCCGTCGCTCTCACGCCGGGGAAGGACACCTGGAACTTCGAAGCGCAGGATGGCGCGGTGATGGACCGAAACACGCAGGAGCACGTGCGCGAGCTGGCGCCGGTCCTGTCGTCCTACTGCGACGCGATCGGCATCCGGAAGTCCGAGCTGATCACCACCGGCCTCGAACGCGCCGACGTCACCAAGTCGTGGGATTCACTGAAGCAGGACGAATTCCTGCGCCGCTTCGCGCACTTCGCGAAGAGGCCGGTGATCAACCTCGAGTCGAACAGCTGCCATCCGCTCCAAGGCCTCGCCGACATGGCGATCCTGCAGGAGAAGCTCCGGGACCCGCGGAAGAAGAAGTACGTGCTCACGTGGGCGAGCCACCCGAAGCCGTTGCCGGTCGCGACGCCGCACTCGCAGCTGCTCGCCGCCGCGACGCTCGGCATGGACGTCACGCTGCTGCATCCGTTCGGCTACGACCTCGACCCGGCCTACGTGACCGCCGCGCGCGAGCGCGCCGAGGCGAGCGGCGGCTCGCTCACCGTCACGAACGACCAGCGTGCGGCGTACACCGGCGCGGTCGCCGTCTGCGCGAAGAGCTGGGGCGCGCTGCGGTACTACGGCCGCTACGAAGAGGAAGAGGCCGTCAAGCGCACGCTCCTCCCCCACTGGACCGTCGACGCGCAGAAGATGGCGTGGACCAACGACGCGATCTTCATGCACTGCCTGCCCGTGCGAAGGAACGTCGTCGTGAAGGACGAGGTGCTCGACTCGCCCAACTCCGTCGTCGTCGAGCAGGCCGAGCACCGCATGTGGACGGTGATGGCGCTCCTGCAGATGCTGATCGCGGGCTGAACGGAGTGGTGCGCGCGCGAACGGTCACGGTGCGCGTCGCGCGGAAGGGAGACCGCGTCCACGCCGCGGCCGCGTCGCGGTTGATCCGCCGCGCGTCCGCCGCGCACGACCTCGCACGGCGCCCGGCGAAACTCCTGCGCGAGAAGATCGAGCACGGCAAGGCGGCGATCGCCCTGATCGACGACGAGCTGGTCGGCTTCGGGTTCTTCTCGGAGTGGGAAGGCGGCAAGTTCGTCTCGCACTCCGGTCTCGTGGTCCGCGACGATCAGCAAGGCAAGGGCATCGGCCGCCGCTTGAAGCAAGCGCTCCTGCGCGCGGGCACGCGCCTGTTCCCGCGCGCGAAGACGATGAGCATCACGACGTCCCCCGCCGTCGAGGCGATGAACCGCTCGCTCGGCTTCGTCCGCTGCCCGCTCTCGCGGCTCACGAAGGACGCGGAGTTCTGGAAGGGGTGCCGGACGTGCAGGAACTTCGCGCGCGTGCGGCGGGCGGGGAAGAAGTGCTGTTGCTTCGGGATGGTGAAGGACGCGGGCCGCTGACGCATCCGGCCATCACGGAGGCCCGCCGGCGAACGCGCCGCGCTCCTTCTGCGTGAAAACGGTCGATCCCTCGCGGATCTTCTGGATCCTTCGCAGCTGGCCATGGAGCGCGTCGGTCCACAGCTGCACGTCGGCGCACTTCATCTTTGCCTTCGGCAGCGTCTGGTTCGGGAGCAACACGGCCTCGAGCGCGGCGCGGTAGCCGGCCGTGTTGTCGAACGCGTAGTGCTCCTTCCTCTTGCGCTTCCACGTCCCTTCGATGGCGAGCAGGTTCTGCGTCCCGTCCGCGTCGACCGTGAGCAGCACCGCGGCGCTGTTCGAGTTCACGGGCCCGGGCACGCCGTCCTCGGATGCGCGGATCTCGAATGCGTAGGCCAATTCGTAGGTCTGGGCGATCGGGTCGTCCGCGCGGGACCAGGACGCGGTGAGGAGCAGGACGATGAACGCGAGCGCGCGGCGCATGGGGACTCCGGCGTCAGAGGAACGAAGCGACGCGGAGCATGACGATCGCCGCGCGTGAGGTCCACGGAAAGCGCCGTCAGGCGCGGGGAGCAAGGCGCGGTCAGGTGATCGCCCCGACGAACGCGCCGCGGATCTTGACCTTCCCGACCACGGCGCCGTCGCGGAACTTCCAGGCCTGCTTGAACGGGCCGTGGATCGCGTGGATCCACAGTTCGACTTCGCGACAGCGCTGCGTCGCGCTCTTCAGCACGACGCCGGGAGGCAGCGTCAGCCCGATGTCGGCAGCGAAGTCGGACGTGTTGTCGAACGCGTAGTGCCCCTTCCTCTTCCGGCTCCAGGCGCCGTCGTGCCCGGCGAAGTCCTGCGTCTTGTCGGGCGCGATGTGAAGGAGGAACTCGGTGACTTCGTTCCCAGCTGTCGTCTCTTCGCCGTCGGCGAACTGACGCTGCTCCGTTACGAGGTTCGTCCCATAGATGTTGACGAGCGGGTCGTCGGCGCGGGAGCCGGAGCACAGAGCGAACGCGATCAAGGCGGGGATCAGTCGACGCACAGGGCACCTCCGGGGAAACACGGTCGCGAACGGACCGTTGGACTCAGATCGAGACACCCGGCGCGCTGCGCTCGGCGGCCGAATCGAGCTCGAAGAACTCGGGCGCTTCGACGCCGCCCAACGACGCGATCAGCGAGCTCGGGAACATCTCACACAACGAACGCAGTTCTCGCACGTTGCCGTTGAAGAAGCGGCGCGCCGCCGCGATCCGGTCCTCGGTGAGCGCGAGCTCTTTCTGCAGCGCGAGGAAGTTCGCGTCGCTCTTCAAGCGCGGGTAGTTCTCGGCGACGGCAAACACGCGCGAGAGCGCGACGGCGAGCGCGCCCTCGTCGGCGGCGACGTCCTTCGTGCCGGCGTGCGGCGCCATCGCGCGCGTTCGCAGCTCGGCGACCTTCTCGAACACGTCCTTTTCGTGCGCCGCGTATCCCTTGACGGTCGCGACGAGGTTCGGGATCAGCTCGTGCCGGCGCTTCAGCTCGACGTCGACGTCGGACCAGCTCTCCTTCAGGTGGTTCTTCAACCGCACGAAGCGGTTGAACGTCGCAAGCGCCCAGATCGCGACGAGCATCGCGATCACGATCGCCACGACGATGACGGGGTTCATCGCTCAGCTCTCCAGTCGCGCGTCGAGTCGCGCGGTCAAGTGCTCGGGCCACAGCTCGAAGAACTCGCGCACGAACGCGACCGCGGCGTCGAACTCCCGCGGCTCCCAGCGTGAACCCGCACCGTCGGAGTAGGCGCATTCGCCGTGCGCGAGCGCCAGGGCCTCGCTCGGCGCTCGCATCAGGAACTCGATCATCCGCGGGTGGATCACATCGAACGCGAACTTCTTGTCGGCGGACTTCACGCGGAATTTCCGGCTGAACTCCTCGGACTCGAAGTCGATGTCGTCGAAGCCGAGCGCGTCGGCGATCTTGTCGAGGAAGCCCTCGCGACGGATCGACAGCTCGGGCGCCCCGGCGAACGGCTGCGCGAGGCAGAGGTAGCTGAAGTGGTACGTGGTCGTGCGGCGGTTCTTGCCCGACCCGCTCGTGACCTTGTACCGGAAGTCGCCGGCCTGCGCGTCGCAGCTGCGGCCGCGGAGCTCGAGCGTGAAGCGCATGGTGTTGAACGCCGCGCGACTGTGGCCGCGCTCGAAGATCGCGAAGTTCGGCGCGCTCGACGTCTTCTCCGGCGCGAAGCGGAAGCCGCGCTCGCGCGCGTACGCGGCGATCTTCTCGGTGCGCGCTTTCTCGATCCGCCACTGGACGTAGGCGATCGTGATCGCGACGGCCGCGGCGAGGACGATGAACACGAACGGCGTCACGAGAGATCGCCCTTCCGCAGCGTCGGCCAGCGCGCGAAGAACTCCTTCACGAACGCGACGCGGAGCTGGAACTCGTCGGGCCGCCACTGCCGGTTTCCGTTCGTCAGCGTGACGAAGCCGTGCGACACCTCCACCGCCTCGTCGGGGCCGTGCATCAACAGCTCCATCATCTTCGGATGCAGGAAGTCCCACGCGAACCGGCGGTCCTCGCAGCGCACGCGGAATCGACGACTGAACGCGTCGGACTCGAGGTCGATATCATCGCCGCCGAACACCTCGGCCAGCTTGTCGAGCGCGTCCTCGCGCCGCACGAGCAACGACGGCGTCCGCGGGTAGGGCGACTCCACCGTCACGTAGCTGAACACGATGCGCGCCGAGCTGCGGCCGGTCGGGACGATGAACCGGAAGTCGCCGCAACGCACCCGACACGCGTGATCGCCGACCTGGAACTCGTGGTGCAGCGTGTTGAAGAGCCCGCGGTCGCGGCCGCGCACGAACGCCGACGCGGCGGGGTACGACGAATCGAGCGCGGGCTCGAACCACCAGCCGAGCGTCGACGCGAGCGACCGCAGCTCCTCCGTGCGCGCGCGATCGCGCCGCCTCTCCCAGCGCACGATCCACGCGATGAGCGCGGCGGCGCCCGCGAGGGCGAGCAGTGCAGAGGCGGCGTCGTTCACGGTGCGCGCGATGGTAGGCGCGCTCGAATCGGGAACGCGCGGAAAGCGGGGGGCGTGCTGAGTGCGTCGTTGGCCGAGAACACGAAGCACACAAAGGAGGCACGAAGAGCGCCCTGACCGACGGACGCGGGGTGTGGCGTCGACGCGG
>CAZOLL010000039.1:0-15719 GCA_964580365.1 uncultured Phycisphaeraceae bacterium | reverse complement strand
AAGCAGGAGTTCGGCTTCCGCGTCGTGCTCCACCACGTCAGCGACGGCTGGAAGGTCGCCGACCAGATCAAGGCCGCGGGCGCGCCGTGCTCGATCATCGTCATCGATTCCCCGGGCGGGAAGCTCGAGGCCGCGGACGCCGCGCTCGAGACCGGCGCCGCTCTCGAGAAGGCCGGCGTCGTGGTCGGCTTCCACACCGACGACGGCATCACCGACTCGCGCCTGTTCCTTCGCTCCGCCGCGCTCGCCGTGCGCGGCGGCATGACGCGCGAAGGCGCCCTGTTCGGTCTCACGATGGCCGGCGCGGTGATGCTCGACCTCGACCGGCGCATCGGCTCGATCGAGGAGGGAAAGGACGCCGACCTGGTCGTGCTCTCCGGCGATCCGCTCTCCGTCTACACGCACGTCGAGGAGACGTGGGTCGACGGCAAGAAGGTGTTCGACCGCTCGGTCGCGGAAGACCGGCTGTTCGCCGTCGGCGGCCGCGGCGCCGGCAACCCGAACGACTTCCACGGCTGCTGCTTCGCGCTCGGCGACGAGGAGGACCCGCGATGAACCGGACCCTGATCGTCACGATGCTCGCGGTTCTCACGTGTGGCTCCGCGCGCGCGCAATCGAACGTCGTCGTCGTGCGCGCGAAGACGCTCGTCACGATGGACGGCGCGCCGATCGAGAACGGCGTCGTCCTGATCGAGAACGGCAAGATCAAGGCGGTCGGCCCCGCGGCGTCCGTCACGATCCCGAGCGGCGCGCGCGTGCTCGAGGCCGAGGTCGCGACACCGGGCCTGATCGACGCGCACGGCACGGTCGGTTTCTCCGGCTACCTGAACCAGCCGCACGACCAGGACCAGATCGACGCGACCGAGCCGATCCAACCCGAGCTGCGCGCGATCGACGCGTTCAACGCCGACGAGCGCCTGATCGGCTGGGTGCGGAGTTTCGGCATCACGACGGTGCACGTCGGACACGCGCCCGGTCCGGTGATCTCTGGACAAACGCTGATCGCGAAGACGAGCGGCGGCGAAGTGAAGGACTCTGTGATCGTCGAGACCGCGATGATCGCGGCGCACCTCGGAGACCGCGACGACCCGCGTCCGCGCGATTCGAAGTCAAAGGGCCCGGGCACGCGTGCGAAGGCCGCGGCGCTCCTGCGCGAGGCGCTCGTCGACGCGCGCGAGTACGCGAAGAAGCGCGCCGACGCGGACGTGTCCAAGCGCCCCGACCCGAACCTGAGGAAGGACGCGCTGGTGCTGCTGCTCGAGAAGAAGCTCCCGCTGCTCGTCACCGCGGAGCGCCACCAGGACATCGAGACCGCGCTGCGCATCGCGAAGGAGTTCGACCTGCGGCTCGTCCTCGACGGCGCCTCGGACGCGGCGTCGTTGATCGAGCCGATCAAGTCCGCGAACGTCCCGGTGATCGTCCACGCGACGATGGCGCGGCCGACGGGCGAGCGCGAAGACGCGTCGTTCGAGGACGCGGCGAAGCTGCGCGAGGCCGCCATCCCGATCGCCCTGCAGAGCGGGTTCGAGTCGTACGTGCCGAAGACGCGCGTCGTCCTGTTCGAGGCCGCCGTCGCCGCAGCGAACGGCCTCGGGCGCGACGCGGCGCTCGCCGCGATCACGATCGACGCCGCGCGCATCCTCGGGGTCGATTCACGCGTCGGCTCGCTCGCCGCCGGCAAGGACGGTGACGTCGCGCTCTATGACGGCGACCCGCTCGAGTACACGACGCACTGCACCGCCGTCGTGATCGACGGGAAGGTCGTCAGCGAGAAGAAGCGCTGACGTCGCGCGAACGGACCCAGCGGATCAGGACGCCGGTGACGAGCAACGCGAGCCCGGCCCACAACAACAGCTCGACCGAAGCGCTCGGCCCGGACAGCTCGCGCAGGAGCGCGCCCCACTCGGGCACGGCGCGGCAGAGCACCCACGCATAGAGGAAGTAGGCGCCCATCGCCTCGAACATGTCCGCCGCCCGCGTCTGCGGATGACCCTTCACCGCGGCGCGATCGACGCGCCACAAGACAACGAGGTACGGCAGGCCGAGCGCGAGCAGGAGCGACGTGGTGATGCGCGCGTCGAAGAACGACGCGACGACGAGCACGACGAGCCACGCGCTCGCGCCCGCGATCGCGAAGAATCGGTTCGCGCGCGTCGGCACGCGCGCCGGCGCCGCTTTCGAATCCGGAGTCGCGTTCATTCGGCCTCCTTCGCGAGCACCCAGTTCGCCGCCGCGTTCTTCCGTCCGAGCGTGCGCCGGATGCGCAAGACGAGGAGGAGCGCGACCAATGCGAGCGCGATCGTGAGCCCCCACCACAGTCCGGCGGGCCCGGCGTCGAGCCGGTAGGTCAACAGGATGCCGAACGGCAGGCCGATCACCCAATACCCGACCAGGTTGATGACCGCCGCCGCCTTGGTGTCGCCCGCGCCGCGCAGCACGCCGCAGCCGACGGCCTGCGTCCCGTCGAACAGTTGAAAGAGGCCGGCGATCGGGAGCAGCGCCGCGCCGAGCACGACGACGTCCGCCTCGACGCCGTACACGCCGAGGATCGGCTCCGGGAAGCACGCGAATCCGACGCCGGACACCACCATCACGCTCGCGCCGAGCGCGAGCGCGACGAACGCCGCGCGCCGTGCGCCCGCGCCGTCGCCGCGTCCGATCGCGTTGCCGACGCGCGTCGCCGCCGCTGAGCCGATGCCGAGCGGCGCCATGAACGACAGGCTGACGAGGTTGATCAACGCCGACTGCGCGGCGCCTTCGACCTCTCCCATGCGGATCACGAGCACCGACACGAGCTGGAAGACCCAGACTTCGAGCGCGACCTGCAGTCCGATCTGCGCGCCCTTCACGAGCATGATCCCGAAGGGCCGCACCTCGAGGAGCTCGCGCGTCGGCTTGCGCCACACGCGCGCGAGCGCGGGCCAGCCGGTCACGACGATCATCACGACCATCAGCCAGCGGCCGATCGCCGTCGCGACTGCCGTCCCCGCGGGGCCGAACTCGGGCAGCCCGAGGCGCCCCCAGATGAACCCGTAGTCGAGCACGAGGTTCACGAGGTTGGCGACGATCACCGTCAAGACCAGCGGGCGCACCACGCCCATCGCCTGCAGCGTCTGCCGGAACACGACGAACAGGAACCACGCCGGCACCGCGCCGGTCTGCCAGCGCACGAAGCGGTTCGCGATGTCGGCGATCTCCGCCTGGCCATTCGACAACCACAGGATCGCCGCGTGGCCGTTCAGGAACAGCACCGCGAACGGGATCGAGATCACGAACGAGATGACGATGCCGCGGTGCAGCGCGAGCGCGATGCGGTCGCGTTCGCCCGCGCCGTGCGCCTGCGAGACCAGCGGGTCGAGCACCATGATCACGCCGGTGCCGAACACGAGCAGCGCGAAGCTGAACAGGTTGCCCAGTGCGACGCCGGCGAGCGCGGCCGGCGAGATGCGGCCGACCATCATCGTGTCGCAGACGCCGAGCAGCATCATGCCGACCTGCACGATCACCATCGGCGTCGCGAGGCGCACGAGCGCCGCGAGTTCTCTCGCCCACGGTCGGTCCGGTTTGAGCGTGATGGCGTCCACCGGTACAAGGTAGCAGTCCATGGATCGACGCCGCCCCTCCGCGACCTTGGTTCCTCTCGAGACGCTGCTCGTTGGCGCGTGGCTCGCGCTCGCGGTCGCGACCCCCGCGGTGCTCGCGTGCGTGCGCCACGAGATCTCCGGGGACGCCGCCGCGCGACTCGCTTCCGCAATCGAGCGTCGCACCGGTTTCGGCGAGGCGCTGATCGGCATCTTCGTGTGCCTCCTCGCGCTGCGGAGGCGCGCGCGCGGAGCCGCGCTCGTGCTCCCGTTCGCCGCGCTCGCCGCGACGCTTGCGACGCCGCTGTTCCTCGCGCCGCTCGCCGCGAGCGTGGCCCCGGCGCGCCCGACCTGGGTCGCGGCGGCTGCCTTCGGAGTCGCGGCGGCGCAGGCGCTGCTCCTGTTCGCGACGTTCGGCGTCGCGCGCGCGAGGGGCCGATGAGCGAGCGCGAGAAACCGTTCGTCGTCCTCTTCGAGGACGCGCACGTCGTCGCCGTCGACAAGCCCGCGGGGCTGCTCGCGGTCCCGATGACGTCCGGCGGCGGAAAGAACGTCGCCGACCTCGTGCGCCGCGCCTACGGCGGCGCGACGCCCGTCGTCCCAGTGCACCGCATCGACCGCGACACATCGGGCGTGATGCTGTTCGCGCGCACGCCGCAAGCCGAGGAGCGCCTCCTCGCCGCGTTCCGCGAGCGCGCGGTCGAGAAGCGCTACCGGCTCCTGAGCAACCACGTCCCGAACCCGAAGAAGGGCACGCGGCAGTCGTTCATCGTCGATCGCGGCAACACCGCGACGTCGTCGCCGCGCCCGGTCGCCGGGGGGCGCACCGCGATCACGCAGTACGAAGTGCTCGAGGAGTTCCGCGACGCGGCGCACGTCGAGGCGATGCCGCTCACCGGCCGCTTCAACCAGATCCGCCTGCACTTCGCCGACCTGCATTGCCCGCTCATCGGCGAGCGCAAGTACGCGGTCGCGTCGCGCTGTCCGTTTCGCTGGTCGCGACCGCTCCTGCATGCGCACGCATTGACGTTCCCCCACCCCGCGTCCGGGAAACGCGTCACGGTGACGTCTCCCTTGCCGGCGGATTTCGAGGAGTTCCTCGCGCGCCTGCGCGGCCGCTGATCTTGCTTCAGGCCGCCCCACGCCGGTGCCGATGAGGTTTCCGGCCACCGTGGGAGCCCGACACTTGAAACCCCGCGCGAAGACGATCGTCGCCTGTTGCATCGCGGGCGCGATCGGTTGCGTGTTGACCGTGCTCGCCCGGCGGTTCGACGCCGTGGACGAAGTCGTGGTCACGCTCGTCCCGGCGCTCCTGCCCGCGCTCGTGCTGCTCGCGTCGCGCGCCTTCGCCGCAGGACCCGAGCCGGCGGCGAGCGACCGGCGCGACGTCGCCGGCGGTCTCGCGAAGCCCGGCATGCCCACGATTCTCGGTCGCGAGGAGATCCTCGCCAACATCAGCCACGAGATGCGGGCGCCGCTCACCGGCGTCGTCGGGATGTCCGGACTGCTGCTCGACACGCCGCTCTCGCCGGAGCAGCGCGAGTATGCGCTCGCGACCGCGCACTGCGCCGAGTCGCTGCTCGGCATCGTCAACAATGTCCTCGACCTCGCGAAGATCGACGCCGGACGCCTCGAGATCGAGAGCGTCGCGTTCGCGCTCGACGACGTGGCGGAGATGGCGCTCGACGCCGTGGCGGTGCGCGCCGACGAGAAGAAGTTGAGCCTCGTGTACGCGCCTGCGATCGATGTCCCCGAGCGCTTCGTCGGCGACCCGAACCGCGTGCGGCAGGTGTTGATCAACCTGCTCGCGAACGCGATCCGCTTCACGGAGCGCGGCGACGTCGTGCTCACTGTCGAGCGCGCGAGCGGTGACCGGTCGCGGACGCGGCTGCGCTTCGCGGTGCGCGACACCGGCATCGGTATCGCGCCGGACCGGATGCATCGCCTGTTCCAGCCGTTCAGCCAGGCGGAGACGTCGACGTCGCGCCGCTTCGGCGGCACCGGGCTCGGCCTCGCGATCTGCCGCCGCATCGTCGACGCGATGGGCGGGGCGATCGGCGTGGACAGCGTCGAGGGCACGGGCTCGACGTTCTGGTTCGAGATCGACCTCGAGAACGCGGATGCCGCGTCGCGCCGCGCGGTGCCCCCGTTCGCCGGGCGCCGCGCGCTCGTCGTCGACTCCGACACCCTCCGACGCGACGGCACCTGCCGCCAGCTCGCGCGACTCGGGTTCAAGGTGGCGTCGGACGAGTCCGCGGTGCACGCATCGTCGCGACTGCGAGCGATGCCCTTGACCGGCGAGTGGCACCAGATCGTCGTCGTCGAGCTGTCGATCGAAGGCGCCGATTCGCTACTCGCCACGCTGCGGTCGCTCGACCCGCACTGGCGGCCGAGCGTGCTCGGCGTCACGACGCTGACCTCCCGCGCCGCCGCGGAATCGAAGTGCGACGGCCTCGTCGCCCGCATCATCACTCGACCGCCGCGCCGCTCGCGACTGGTCGAGTCGCTCGACGCGTTGACCAAGCCGTCGGCGCACGCGGAGTCGCCGGAAGCCGCGCCGCGACGGCCGTCGGTGTTGCTCGTCGACGACAACCACGTGAACCGCAAGCTCGGTTGCCGCGTGGTGCAGCGTCTCGGGATGACGTGCGACACCGCGGAGAACGGCGAACAGGCGGTCGCCGCGGTGCTCGCGGGCGCTTACGACCTGGTGTTGATGGACGTCCAGATGCCGGTGCTCGACGGCTGCGAGGCGACGCAGAAGATCCGTTCGCTCGAGCCCGACGGCCGCCGCACTCCGATCTTCGCGTTGTCCGCCGACGGTCTCGACCGCGCGCGCTGGGAGACGGCGGGGATGGACGGCTTCCTGATGAAGCCGCTCAGCACAGAGGAAGTGGGACGCGTGCTCGAGTCGCTGCCGAGTCGCGCGGTGAAGTGACGCTCAGTCGGTCGAGTGGGCCGCGGGCTCGTCGCGCACGAGCGCCTCGCGGTAACCGAGCGTGGGGTCGATCCAGGTCGAGGCGCGCGAGAGATCGGCGCGCGACGCGTCGAGTCCGAACCACTCGGTGAGCTCGCGGACGAACTCTGAGCGATCGTGGATCGCGCGCTCGTAGCTCACCAACATCACCGGCGCGCCCGACTCGACCGCTTCTTCGACGGCGTGGAACAGCAGGTTCGTGTGCTCTTGCTTCATGCGCAGCGTCGCGAGCACGTCGGTGAACTGCGCGGCGCGGATCTCGGTCTGCGCCGCCGCGAGCCCGTCCCGGAACACGAAAAGGAAGTACGGGTTGCGCACGTGCGCGCGCCAGTCGGCGAACGAGAACAGGCTGCCGGGGTCCTTCCACCCCCACACGTCGTGCGCGATGTTCCGTTTCGCGATGCACTCGCGGATCTTCTCCGCCCCCGCTCCCTGGAAGTCGAGGTCTTCGTGGTTGTTCCGCGGGTCGATGCGATCGCCCATGAAGACGCCGAGCGAGCGCAGCACGCCGGCGACCATGCTGGTCCCGCCCCGATAGAGGCCAAGCACGACGGCGGTGCGGCGTTCAGGGACGAGCGTGCGGCGATTGAGCAGCGTGACCGGCGAATTCATCCGAAGTCCTCCCGACCGCGACTCTCATCGTCCAGGGTCGACGCGGACTGGAGGGGAATTGCTCGGGACTCAGCTGAGCCCGCCGGACTCGCGTTCCATCTCGAGGAATCGATCGGTGTAGCTCGGGTCGACCTGCCGCGCGGCGTTCGTCGCACGCACGCCGATCGTCTCGTAGTCCGGATCCTCCGTGCGCGCGCGGAACTCCGCCGCGAGCAGCGCGAGCCGCAGCAGGTGACGCAGCACGAT
Source organism: uncultured Phycisphaeraceae bacterium (assembly GCA_964580365.1). Lineage (GTDB taxonomy): Bacteria > Planctomycetota > B15-G4 > B15-G4 > JADJEK01 > CAZBOK01. The sequence goes on along the minus strand of CAZOLL010000039.1, from coordinate 8,306 downwards.
GCCCTCGTTCTTCTGGAGACTGCGCGAGCCGATGAACGAGTAGAAGTCGTCGGACGCGTCGAACACGCCGCCCGCGACCCACTTCGGCTGCACCGGGAAGTCCTCGGGCGTGGTGAGTTTCGCTTCGAACGCGATCTTCAGCATCTCGGGGAAGGTCGGCGGCCGCTCCTCTTCCTCGTCGTCGTCGAACGGGGACCATGCGCGGTCGCGCTCTTCCGGAGTCGGCTCCGGCCGCGCGATCGTGATGCCCATCGCGACCATCAGCGGGCGCAGCACGTTCAGCTCGAGGGGGCCGGGCTCGCGGTCGTAGTGCCCCGACGCGCGCACGACGACCGGCGGCAGGTCGAGCAGCGACTCGAGCGCTTGCACCTTCTCTTGGATGTCACTCGTCGCGAGCTCGCGCGCGAGGAACGCGCCGTACACCGGATCGCAGCTCTTGAAGACGAGGAGGTCGTGGACGCCGGGGTCGACCTCCACCTTGTCCGGCGCCGTCGCGTCTCGCTTCAGGTACCCGAGCGCCGCGAGGTTGTTCACCATCGCGTCGAGCTGCTCGGCGAATCGCGCGATCTGCTCCGAGGCGGCGAAGCGCGCCGCGAGGAAGCGGCGCACCGGCGCGAGGTCGTTGTTGTGCGAGAGCAGCCAGACGAGCACGCGGTACGGGATCATCCCGCGGCTCGCGAGGTTGGCGGGGCCGGCCTTGATCAGCGACTGGAACTGCCCTTCGGTCCAGTATTGCTCGGTCGTTCGGCGCGACGGCTTCTTCTTCTCGAGCGCCTTGCGCGCGTTCAGGATGCCCGGGTCCTTCGACGCCTTGTCGAGCAGGTCCCACTTCTGCCGCCACTTGAAGATCTTCACGTCGTCCTCGTGCGCGAGGCAGAAGACGAACCCCTGCTTGTCGAACTGCGGGCGGCCGGCGCGGCCGAACATCTGGTGTGCGGACGACGCGGGGATCAGCTTGCGCTCGCCCGGCTTGCCCTTCAGCAGCGTCGAGAGGACGACCGCACGCGCCGGCAGGTTCACGCCGGCGGCGAGAGTCTCGGTGCACACGACGAACGGGATCAGCTTCGCGAGGAACAGGTCCTCGACGACATCCTTGTGCCGCGGCAGCACGCCGGCGTGGTGCACGCCGACGCCGCGGATCAGCATGTTCTTCAGCTTCGGGCCGATCCCCTTCGCGAGGTCTTCCTGCTCGAGGCGCTCCTCGATGCGCGCGCGCGCCGTCGCGTCGATCAGCGGCAGACCTTTGAGCCGCTCCGCCACCTCCCAGCATTCGTCGCGCACGAAGCAGAAGACGAGTGCCGGCGTGCGGTTTGTCGCGTCGTCGGCGGACACCATCGACGGCAAAAGTTCGGCGAGCTGGAGATCCTGCACCCAGCGATAGTCGAGCGGCACGCGTCGCTCGTTCGTGAGCGCGAGCCGGAGCCTCCTCCCGTGCTGCGTGTCGAGCCAGCCCGCGAAGTCGACGACGTTGCCGACGGTCGCGGAGAGCAAGAGAAGTCGCACGGTCTTCGGCAGCAGGACGAGCGAGAGCTCCCACACGATCCCGCGCTCGAGGTCGTTGAACCAATGGAACTCGTCCATGACGACGGCCGACACGCCGTCGAATCGCTCGGTGCCGGAGAGCAGGTGGTTGAGGAGGATCTCGGCGACGACGACGCGGACGCGCGCGTCCGGGTTCACCTTGCGATTGCCGGTGACGAGTCCGACGTCTTCGCGCGAGAAGCCCCACGCCTCGGCCTTGTCCTGGAACTCGCGGAACTTCTGGTCGGTGAGCGCGATGAGCGGCGTCGTGTAGTAGATGCGCGAGCCGTCGTGCAGCGCTTCGAAGAGCGCGGCTTCCGCGATCAACGTCTTCCCCATTCCCGTCGGCGCGGAGACGAGCAGGCCGCCTTCGCTCTCGAACCACGAGAGCAGCGCTTCTTCCTGGAACGGGTAAAGCGTGAACGGAACGGCGTCGAGGAAGCGCGCGCAGATCTCGTCCCGGCTCATCGCGCGCGGAGTCTAGACGCGCGTCACTGCTTGACGAACTTGTACTCGATCACGCTCGCGGTCGCGTCGATGTAGTCGGGCGCCTTCTGCACCTCGCCGATGTAGGGCAGCGACCACGCCTGCGGCGCGATCCCGCCGATGTAGGGCCTGCCGTTCGAGCCGTAGACCATCTGGCCGTCGGTGTAGGTGACGAGGATGATGTCGTCGACGCGCACGACGCCGGTCTGGATCGGCGAGAAGAACTCGAGTGTGGAATACCACGGGTCTTCACCGAGGTCGGTCGCAGCGCCGTCGTCGTAGCTCGCAAGGTGCACGATGAGCTGCGTGGTCGAGTTCGGGAGCGTCAGCGTCAGGACGCCTTGCGAGTTCGCGGCGCCGGTGCAGCCTTCGAACGGACCGACCCACTCCTCGACCTGCTCCGGCGCGCCGTAACGCACGCGCAGCGACAGCGCCCACGGCCCGTCGAACGCTTGCCACGGCGGCGGCTTCGCGGCCGACTCGACTCCGAACGCGGCAAACACCGGCACGTCGAACCCCGCAAGCCCCAGCGTCACGTCCTGCGCCAGCGGGTCGACGAGCGAGTCACCCGGGATCGTCGGCGCCTCGAACAGCTCGATCCGGTCCGCGCCGAGCGAATCGCGACGCAGCAGGAGGAGTCGCTCCGACGCGACCTCGCCGAGCCGCGCGCTCGACATCCCGAGGTTCGTGCCGCCGCCCGCGGGCGTCACGTCGAGGCAGCTCGCGAACGAAGGCCCGGTGTCGCCGCCCGGCAGCGTCGGAATCTCGAACTCCTCGATCCGATCCGGCCCGACGGCGGGACGGCGCAAGAGCGCGAGCTCGTCGCGGAAATCGCCGTCGGCGTCGAGGCCCGCCATCGCGACGATTTCGTCGTCCGCCGACGAGCCGAACGCGGGGTCCGAGGCGACCGGCGGACCCATCGCCTTCTTCTTGCCCTTCGGAAGGCGGCGGATCTCGAGGAAGCGCTGTCCGCCGCCCCATTCGCGCACGAGCGCGACTTCGTCCTTGCCGTCGGGCTCGACGTCCACGCGGGCGATCGCGACGACGCGGCCCGAGCCCAGGGTGAATCCCAGGTCGCCCGCTTTCGACGACGCGACGAGTTGCGCCGAACCCCCGGTCACGGCGGGGACGCGATACACGCGCAGCTCGAGCGGGTGGTTCGGCTTCTTCACGAACTCCCGGATCACGACGACTTCGGAAGCGCCCGCGCCGTCCCACTGCGCCGAGAACGCGTGGCGCACCGGCTTGCCGCCGCTCGCTTTCAGGAATCGATTGTCGCTCCCCTTCAGGCTCCCGACGATGTCGTTGGCGGTCTGGCCCTGCGCGTGAGACTCGAGCCAGAGCGGTTGCCCGGCCTTCCCGGCATCGATGCGGAGCAGCGAGATGTCGTCCGAGAACGCGGGAGCGACGAACACGAGCGCGGCGGCGATGGTTGGCAGCATGGAACCCACCCGATGATACGCCGGGCGGATCGAATTCGGCGCCGACCGCCGACTTTGCCTCCCGGCTCAGCCGCTGCGAAGCAACACGAGTTCCACTCCGCCGAACGCGACCGTGACGGCGCCCGATCGCGCGCCGTTCTTCTCGAAACGCAGCTCGAGGTCGGGGTCTCGCGCGCTGACGAAGCGGCCGTCGCCGAGGAACACGAGCGGGACCGCCTTGCGACCGGGGAGGTCAACCTTCGCCTTGTCACCCTCGAGGAACACCCGTCCCTTCACGGCGCGGTCGGCGAGCGTGGCGGCGAAGTCGCCGACGAATCGCTCGGCGTCCGCGGCCGGAAGCGGCGCAGGAGGCGGCGGCCACTCGCCGAGCTCGAGCACCAACTTCGCGATCTCGCGCTCGATGGCGTCCGGGTCGCCGTCCTCGGCGTTGCAGAGGACCGCGATCGTCACGTCGTCGTCGGGGTACCACGACAGGTTCGAGCCGAACCCGTTGATCCCGCCGTTGTGCGAGACCTGGCGATGGCCGCAGAACCGGCGCATCCCGAGGCCGAAGCCGTACGACGTCGGTGCACCGTCCGGCAGCACCGCGGGCGTCGTCATCCAGCCGTAGCTCGCGGAGTTCACCACCCCGCCCGACACCAGCTCGCGCGCCCAGCGCACGAGGTCGGGGGCGGTCGACACGATGCAGCCCGCTGCGAATGGGACGGTCATGCTGATGGGCCGGTCGTTCACGGTCTCGCCCCCGTCGTGGCCGTAGCCCTGGGCGCGCCCCTTCAAGATGACGTCGTCATCCGCGGCCGTCGTGTGCGTCATCCCGATCGGCTCGAAGAACCACTCGCGCATCACGTCGGCGTACGGGCGGCGCTCGACCGCCTCGATGATCATGCCGAGGAGGTAGTACCCCGAGTTGCTGTAGTGGAAGGCGGCGCCGGGGTCGAAGTCGCGCGGCTCGCGCTCGAAGCGCTTCATCATCTCTTCCGTCTCGACCGGGATGGCCGTCGCCTCCATCATGCCGCCGAGCTCGGTGTAGTTCTTGATGCCGGACGTGTGGTTGAGCAGGTTGCGGATCGTGATCTTCTTCTTGCCGGCGGCGAACTCGGGCACGAACTGCGTCACGTCGTCGTCGAGCGAGAGCTTGCCCTGCTCGGCGAGGCGCACGATCGCGGCCGCGGTGAACTGCTTCGTCACCGACCCGATCCGGAACGCGGAGTCGGGCGTCGCCTTCACGTCGTTCTCCACGTCCGCGAGGCCGAAGCCCTCGGCGAACACGATCTCGTCGCCGCGCGCGATCGCGACCGACGCGCCGGGAGTGCGGCGCGCCTCGAGGATCTTCGAGACCGCGGCGCGCACCGCGGGCGCGAGCTCGGCGTCCGGCGCCATCGTCACCCCGGCGCCGGCCGACGCCGCGACAGAGAGCAGGAACGTGAGCGTGCAAAAGGATCGCATCGGGCTTCTCCGGTTCGTCGAGCGGAATGGGTGCTTCCGGGTCGAGGCGGGTCGATCGCGGCGAACGCGCGCGGGGCCGTTGCGGTTCCGGCGCAGGTCGAGATGCAGGCTCAGGCGGCGGCGCCGCAGCACTTCTTCCACTTCTTGCCGCTGCCGCACGGACACGGGTCGTTGCGGCCGACCTCGCCCTTCGCCTTCGGGAGCAGCGGTCCGTGCGAGTGACGCGGGTCGAAGAACCACGCGCCTTCGTGACGCACGAAGTGGGCGAACTCGTGGTGTTCGAGGTCCTTGCCGCCCGCGGAGAACTTCGCAACCAGCTCGACGATGCCGGTCGCGTCGGACGCGCCGCCTTGCTGCCTCGAGCGGATCTCGAGCCCCTTCCACTCGGACATCTCGGCCCACTGCTTGATCGAGTCGCGGTCGAGTTTCTTCCGCTGCTCCGGCTCGACCGAGCGCATCAGGAAGTCGACGTCGTGCTTCGTGAACGCCGTGTACCGCGCGCGCATCAACTGCTCCGCCGTGTCGGGGCGCCGGGCGCCCGACAAGATCGGCTCGCAGCACGCTGCCGCCGCGCTCCCGGAACCACACGGACAGTTCGACATGACCGACTCCTTCCGAAAGACCGCGGGATCATAGGAGTCGATCGCGACGATCACATTCGCGCGCGGATCTCCTCCTCGTCCGCGTCGTCGTCCGCGCGCGCGAGTCGCGGCGCGCCGTCGCCGGCGCGCTCCATCACGAAGAGCGGTGCGCCGAAATCGGCTTGGAACTGCGGATCGTCGCCGTCGATGGCGCAGGCCTCGAGCGACTCGGCGAACTCCGGCGAGGTCAGCGACGCGACGCGCTCGAAGAACGCTCGCGCGGTCGGAGGCTGCGCACCGCCGCGGCGCTCGCGCTCCATTTCGCGCAAGAGTGTGTCGAGTCCGCGCTCGCCGCCCGAGCGCTTGCGCAGTTCGTGGTCGAGGACGAGCGCGATCGCCTCGCCGCGCCGGTAGGCGAGATCGCCGACCTGCGGATCGCTGAAGAAGTCCTTCAGGATGCGCGCGTTCGGCGCGTTGCGCACGGGGCTCGAGAACAGTGTTGCGAGGCCCTGGTTCGTCTCGCGAAGGTAGGTGTCGACGTCGTAGATCCCGCACTTCACCAGCACGCGGCGCGTCGCGAAGTCCGTGAACCCCTCGGTGAACCAGTAGGCCGCGCCCTCGGGCTCGGCCAGCCGCACGCGCAGCCCGGTCCACTGGTGCTGCGACTCGTGCGCGAGCACGTGCGCGAGGCGAAGTCGGTCGCCGCTCCCCGGCTTGAGCGAGAAGTTCGGCGTGAAGAAGGTGGCGAACGACTGCGTGAGCGCGGTGCCGCCGAGCGACGACGAGTTCTTCAGCCCGACGAGCGGCATGGTCGTGACGAGGTAGAACGCCGGCGCGGGGTCGTCCCAGAACTCGCGCTCCGCCTTCATGATGCCCGCGAGGAAGTCGGCGTACTCGGCGTCTTCGAAGCGGCCGACCTCGCCGGACAGCGCGATCCACAGCTTGCCGCCCGGCACGGGTCGATCGAGCAGGCGCAGACGCCCGGCGACGAACACCGAGTGGAGGAACTCGCCGAGCGGACGCGCCTGGACGAACGGACCGGGGCCGACGCCGAACGAGCACGCCGCCTCGAAGCCCGCGACGTCGAGCCCGTCCCACGCGAAGCGGATGTTCGCCGCACGGCCGAGTGAGTCGTCGAGTAGGTGATCGGGCGCGAGAAGGGCGACGCCACCGAACACGTGGAACACGTCGTCGGTCGCGATCACGCGGTACTCGAGGCCGGGGCCCGACGGCTCGCGGTCTTCCTCCTGCAACAGCGTCCACTCGACGGTGAGCGCCGCGCCGGGCGCGTGCGAGATCATCCACGATCCGTCGCCGCTCTTCGTGACCTCGATCTCGGCGCCCGTCGCGTCCGCGACGGAGAGGTCGCGGATCTCCGCAGCCGGGTCCTCCATCGGCCCCCCGCCCTGCGGGCGCAGCACGGTCGTCCCGCTCTTCGCTCCCGCGCAACGAAGGGTCGCGGAGACGACGATCGGATCGCGTTCCGCGATCGCGAAGGTGTAGTCGACATCGGGCGCGTCGCCGGCGAGGAGCGAGGAGAGGAGAAGGAGGGGAGCGAGCATGGGGACTCCGGAGTGAAGCGATGCGACAGCAGGGGAAATGCACTCCGCGTGCCACGGCGTTCCGGACGGACCCGGACCCCGTCACTCGGGTTCGGGGCCGGGTCCCGCCCCGCGTCACGGGGAACGAGACCCGTGCCGCAAGGGCCCGTTCCGCGCCCGGGCCCTCGCGGCACGGGTCTCGTTCCCCGGAACCGCGGGAACGGATTCGGCCCCGAACCCGAGGGACGGGACACGGGGCAGTGCCGCCCCGGATGGGGCGCGCCGCCTCAGTTCAGGCCTCGCCCAACCTCTGGCAGCACTGCTTGAACTTCTTTCCGCTCCCGCACGGGCACGGATCGTTGCGCCCCACCTTCGACCCGCGGTTCACGATCGGGTCGACCTTCCCGCCGGCGCGCTGGCCGTCGGGCACCGCCTTCACGCGCGACTCGAACTCGGCGTCGACGTCGTCGAGGGCGGACTCGAGCTCGAACGCGTTCGGCACCAGCGCCGTCTGGCCAAGATGCTCGATCAGCGCGCGCGTCACGCGCGGCAAGAGCGGGATCGACGAGTCCTTCGACCCGAGCCGCCGCGCCACGACGCCGAACATCAACTCTCGAAGCTGGTCGCCGTCGAGGAGGCGCGGCTCGATCCCGAGGTCGTCGAAGCACGCGCCGACCACGAGCGACGCGGCGCGACGGACCTCGTCGCGGCGGCCGAGCGCTCGGGCGGACGGGCCGTCGAGGAATTCGGCGAGCAGGAGTTCGGAGCGGGGGTTCATGCGGCCGTGGACTCGCGGGCGCGGATGGTACCGACCCCGGCGCCGCCCGACCTTTGAACCATGCCACGCTGGCGGCTTGCCTTCCGGCGTTTTTGCGGGAAAATCCCGACTCCTGCCCCTCCCGGCCCCGCTCGACCCAGCCCTAGAGCGACCGGGCTTCACAACAGCCTTCGGAGCACCTCGTGATTCCTCGATCCTGCTTCGCACGGACCGTCGCCATTGGCGTCGGGATTCTCGCGATCGCCTGTCCCGCATTCGGCGCCGAAAAGGCGTCGCCGCGCACGAACGGCGGCAAGTTCCTCATGAAGCACGGTGAGGGTTGGCGCGTCCTCACCGAGCCCGCCTCGGGCAACGTCGCGTTCGTCTACGGCCAGCGCCTTCCCGGCGCGCGCCCGGGCGCGAGCGACGCCGAGTTCGTCGCGGCCGCCCGCCAGGCCGTCGATCAGAACGTCGAGCTGTTCGGCTTCACGTCGAGCCCGCTCGTCCGCGAGAAGGTCGTCCGCCTGAACCT
>CAZOLL010000038.1:0-16086 GCA_964580365.1 uncultured Phycisphaeraceae bacterium | reverse complement strand
CGCACCGGGATGCGCGCGTCGTCGAGCAGCGCGCGGACCGTCGCGAACCCGGGCTCGCCGAGCGCCGCCGCCGCGTTCGCGACGCGCGCAAGGAAGTAGGGCGACGGCCGCGCGGCGGTCTTTCCGGCGCGCGCGTCCTCGAGCGCGCTCGCGGCTTCGTCCGGTGCGAGCACCGCGGCGAGCGACTCGATCGCGGCGCACCGCACGGATTCGTACGGATCGGCGAGCGCGGCCCGGAGCACCGACGCGGCGTCGGGCGCGCCCTTGCGCTTTCCCAGCGCCTCGGCCGCGGCCGCGCGCACCTGGAACGACGCGTGGCCCACGCGATCCTCGGTCGGCAACTGGCGCGCGAGTGCGGCGAGAGACGACGGCGTCGGGTCGGACCCGAGCGCTTTCGCCGCCTCCACCGCGACGACCCAATCGTCATCCGCGAGGCGTTCGACCAGCGCGTCGCGGGTCGGTGCGTCGGGCGGCAGCGCCGCGAGGCCGTCGGCCGCGAACCCGCGCGAGCGCGGGTTCGTGTCGCGCAGCGCGGCGAGCAGGCTCTGGCGGAACTCGGGCCGCTTCAGCTTCGAGGCCGCATACGTCGCGCGCCAACGCACCTCGGCGTCGTCGTCGTGCCGCATCGCGACGTCGAGCAGATCGAACGCGGTGATCGGCCGGCCGAACGTCGGATCGTCGCGGCCCGTACCGAGCTTCGCGATCGCGAGCGCGGCGAGCGCGCGCACGAGCGGCGCGGGGTCCGCGAAGCGGTCGAGCAGCTCGACGATCACGCGCTCGTCGCCCGACTCGCCGAGAGCGAACAGCGCCGCCGCGCGCACCTCGGGCGAGTCCGACTGGAGAAACGGCGCGACCGCGTCCGGGATGAGCGTGCTGCCGGTCAGGCCGATCGCGAACAGCGCCTCGACGCGCAGCTCGTCGTCGGTCGCGTCGCGCGCGGCGTTCGCGAGCGGCAAGACGGACTCGCGGCTACCGATGCGGCCGAGCGCGCGGATCGCCGCGCGGCGGACCTCGGGATCTTCGTGCTGCAGCGCCTGCGCGAGGAGCGGCGCGCCCGGGTCGCGCAGGTCTTCCGCGTCGAGGACGTCGTCGATCCACGTCTCGCGCGCGCTCGGCGCGCGCGTCGACCCACCGCCGCTCTGCCGCGGCGAACTGCAGCCCGTCTCGAAGGGCGCGGTGAGGAGGATCAGCAGTGCAAGCAGGCGCGTCGGATGCATCCGGGGCATTCCGGGCATCCTATCGGCGTGCCAACTTCGCGTTCAGGTCGCGAAGGGTCTCATGAGATCGTGAGCCGCGGCCGGCGGCAGCGGCAGGTACTTGTCGGTGCGGCCGAACAGCGGGTCGACGCTCGCGTGCGGAACTTCTTCGAGCACGGCCGCGGCGCCTCCCGCGCTCCAGCTCGTCGGCTCGGCGACGACGACTTGTTCGAAGGTGCCGTCTTCCCGGACTCGTGGGCGCAGCATTGCGGACCTCCTTCGTCTTCGGGCGGCGATCCTATCGCCGTTCCGGAGAACCCGCCATCCGCCGGAGCACTGCAGGGGGAGGCTTGCGGTGGGTCGAAGCTGGAAATCAGAACTGACACTCGGAGAGCGCGGCGCGGGACGCGGAACCCCGGGAGCGGATTCGGCCCCGAACCCGAGGGACGGGGTTCGGGAGGGCGGCCCGATGGGCTAGGCTCGACTCCGATGAACTCTCGCCGCAAGACGACTCAGGTGAAGATCGGCTCGGTGATGGTCGGCTCCGACCATCCGGTCCGCGTGCAGTCGATGACGACGACCGACACCGCGGACGCCGAGGCGACGCTCGCGCAAGTGCGACGCCTCGAGGCGAAGGGCTGCGAGATGATCCGCATCACGGTGCCCAATCGTGAGGCGGCCGCGGCGCTGAAGACCATCAAGCGCGGCATGAAGACGCCGCTGATCGCGGACATCCACTTCGACTACCGCATGGCGCTGCTCGCGATCGAAGCCGGCGCCGACAAGGTGCGCATCAACCCGGGCAACATCGGCTCCGAAGAACGCGTGCGCGAGGTGCTGCGCGCCGCGAAGGCCGCCGGCTGCGCGGTGCGCATCGGCGTGAACTCCGGCTCCGTCGAGAAGGACCTCCTCGAGAAGCACGGCTGGCCGTCGCCCGAGGCGATGGTCGACAGCGCGCTGCGCCACGTCGAGACCTGCCGCAGCGAGTCGTTCGACCAGGTCGTGATCTCGATCAAGTCGACCGACGTGAAGACCTGCATCAAGGCGAACCGCGCGCTCGCCGCGCAGTGCGAGTTCCCGATCCACCTCGGCATCACCGAAGCCGGCCTGCCCGCCTACGGCACCGTGAAGTCGGCGGTCGGTATCGGCAACCTCCTGCTCGACGGCATCGGCGACACGATCCGCGTGTCGCTCACCGCGGAGCCCGAGGAGGAGATCCCCGTCGCGTTCGACATCCTGAAGGCGACCGGCGCGCGCGTCGTGTCACCCGAGCTGATCGCGTGCCCGACGTGCGGCCGCATCGACATCGACCTGCAAGGACTGATGAAGCAGATCGAGCAACGCCTGGACGGCGAGAAGCTCCCGGTGAAGATCGCCGTGCTCGGCTGCATCGTGAACGGCCCCGGCGAAGCGAGCGAAGCCGACATCGGCATCGCCGGCGGCGGCGGGATGGGGATCCTCTACCGGAAGGGCGTCGCGGTGCGGAAGGTGAAGGAGAAGGACATGGTCGACGCGCTCCTCGAGGAGATCGCGATCTGGAAGAAGGCGAACCCGGAGGCGGTGGCCGGGGCGAGGTGACGGAATTGGGAGGCGGGGATCGACGCGCGGGATCGCTCGAGTCGCACCAGGTCGTCTACTCCGAAGCGCGTGACTTCCGAGTGACTTCCGAGTCGTCGGTCCATGCGAGGCCTCTGCGATTCCACGAGGGAGTCCGTCCCACGACTCTCTCGGGGCGCTCGCCCGACGCACGCGATCCGAGAGCGACTACTCCTTCACCCGCTTCTGCAGATCTGAGAGCACGTCCTCGATCTGTTCGAGCGCGGTGCGGAGATCATCCGCGATCTCCTGCGCGAGCACGTGCGGCTCCGGAAGGTTCGCCGAGTCCTCGAGGCTCTCGTCGCGCAGCCAGAACAGGTCGAGGCTGACCTTGTCGCGGTTGACGAGCTCCTCGTAGCCGTACGCGCGCCAGCGGCCGTTCGGGTTCTGCTCCGCCCACGTGGCGACGCGCTTCTGGCGCGCACCGGGCCGGTAGCACGCGACGAACTCATCGAGGTCGGCGCGCGCCAGCGTGTTCTGCTTCAACGTGAAGTGGCGGTTCGTGCGGAGGTCGTAGACCCACAGCGTCCGCGTCCACGGCTCCGTGCTCCCCGGCTTGCGGTCGAAGAACAGCACGTTCGCCTTCACGCCCTGCGCATAGAAGATCCCGGTCGGCAGCCGCAGCAGCGTGTGGACCTCGCACTCCTGCAAGAGTCGGCGACGGATGACCTCGCCCGCGCCACCTTCGAACAACACGTTGTCGGGCACGACCACCGCCGCGCGCCCGTTCAGCGCGAGCAGCGACTTCACGTGCTGCACGAAGTTCAACTGCTTGTTGGACGTGGTGGTCCAGAAGTCTGGCCGGTTGTAGGTCAGCGTCTGCTTGTCGCTCTCGCCATCCTCGTTCACCACAGTGATCGACGACTTCTTCCCGAAAGGCGGGTTCGTCATCACGACGGCGGCATGCTCGGACGGTTCGTCGCGCAACGCATCGTCGGTGCGGATCGGCGGCTCGCGGGAATCGTCGTCCGGGCCGATGCCGTGCAGGAAGAGGTTCATCGCACAGAGGCGCGCGACGCCGTCGACCAGCTCGATGCCGCGCAGCGCCTCGTATCGCAGATGGCGTTTCTGATCGCGATCGAGCTCGTTCTTCTTCAAGAACTCGTGCGCCGCGAGGAGGAAGCCGCCGGTGCCGCACGCGGGGTCGACGATCACTTCGCCCGGCCGCGGCTGCATGCACTCGACGATCGCCTGGATCAGCGCGCGCGGCGTGAAGTACTGACCCGCCCCGCTCTTCGTGTCCTGCGCGTTCTTCTCGAGCAGGCCTTCATAGGCGTCGCCCTTCACGTCGGCGGACATCGCCGACCAGTTCTCTTTGCCGATCAGCTCGACGATCAACTGCCGCAGCTTCGCCGGATCCTGGATCTTGTTCTGCGCCTTGCGGAAGATCAGCCCGAGCATCCCGCCCGCGTCGCCGAGCTTCTTCAACGTCGCGCGGTAGCGCTCTTCGAGCCGCGCGCCTTCCATCCCTGGCTTCGCGAGGTCGGACCAGCGGAAGCCCTTCGGGATCGGCTGATCGCCCGACGTTTGCGCCGCGCGCTCGTCGGCGAGCTTCAGGAACAAGAGGAAGGTGAGCTGCTCGAGGTAGTCCTGGTAGGAAAGCCCGTCGTCGCGGAGGACGTTGCAGAAGTTCCAGAGCTTTTGGACGATGCGGTTCGAGGGGTCGGTCATGGGGCGAATGGGCCGGCAACGATGCAGGTCTCGGCGAGAAACTGTGCCGCCTCGATCGCGCTCCGCTCGTTGCGCGCCGCGCTGGTGAGCTGGGGAATCAGGCAGTGCCCGGGATCATCCGGCTCGATCGGGTCGGGGACAACGTCGAGTGCGATCTCTCGAATCTTGCGCGCGCGAAGCACTCCCACGAAGAAAGGTCGTGAGTCTCCCGGTCGCGCCAGGCTCTTGGCAGGCCGATATTTCTCCCGGGACATCGAGAGTCCCGTCGGGTCATTTGCCTTGTGGGGCCGAAATGCCTCAGGACTGGGAAACGCATCTGCTTCCGTCGGACCCCAAACGTGCGGGATCCGACGATTCACCACTTCGTCGTCAGCGACCGCTTCGGTCCCGTCGGACATCGCTCTCCGCTCCCCCGACTTTCGCGCCGTTCTGCCGGTCATCCACCCGAGTTGAACGGGATGCGATCGACGAGTCGCCGGTCTCTGAAGCGCCGAAACTCGACGTGCGTGCCGCCCACGCTGACTTCGAACACCGCGAAATCGGTCGCGGCTCGACGCTCAATGCAGACACCGCCCTCGCCATTCGGAGCAATCCGAGTCGGAGCGTGGAGTCCGTTCTCGCTCAGTCGCTTCGCAAGCTCGATCGCGGCCGTGAGTGAGTGGCTCGACGGAGGCTCGACTCCCTGCTCCGCGATCACTCCGGGCTCTTTCAACCAAAGTCTCAGCTGATTGATCGCACCCAACCACCGCTGCTCGCGCTCATCCCGAACGACGAACCTCGTGATGAGCATGGGTGATGGCTGGTCCGAGATACCGATCGTCGGTCGGCATCTGCGCTCCGTGAGCGTCTCGTTTCGATCCATCACCGGCATCAGGTCAGCTCCCACACCTTGCACGCCTCGATCGACACGATCTCCCGAAACGTCGTCACGATGGTCTCATGACCAAGATCGAAGCATCGAGTTGCATCGTCGAGAGATGGTGCCTGTGTAGGGCCTCGCGCGACCAACTTCATCATCAGCGCCTCCTTCTCAGCAACGCCGCCGACTCGCACGTGGTCCGTGAAGATCTGAAGTCGACCTTTCGACTCCGCGAGAGGGACGACCCATCGCCCGGATGCGCTCCGAGGAACGCCCGCTGTCAACGGCTCCGTCTTTCCGAAGAGAAGAGGAACCACTCGATGCCAGTCCGCAACCGTTCGCCAGAGGGGCTCCTGCGGAATCATGTTCACGTACCCCACTTCCCATAGATTCGGCTTCAGGGCGCCGACTCCCGTGGCGCTGAGTCGTCGCGTGAACTCGCGCATGCGAGCTCGAAACTCGTCGAGCACCGCGCCGAATCGAGGGTACGGAGGACCGCCTTCCACACGACTCCAGTTCAAGATGAACCACCCGTTCTCGATCTGGAGCATGCGATCCTGTGCCTTCGTGAACGCGCGCTGACGCAGCGAAGGCTCCGAACTGACGGCGAGCGAAGCGCCAGGAGGTCCCCATTCCACCGAATCGGTTCGTGGCTCTCTCGTTTGCCCGAGAGCTGGCGTTTCGGGAAGGATCTCCCATTCCGACGCGAGCGACGCCAAGTACTCACCGATGTGAGCGGCTCGAAGCGCCGGCAACGGGTCGAACTGGATCCCCAGGTACATCTCGACGAGCGGAGGTTTCTTGAAGCTCGGAAGCGACGGCGCCATGGCTCTCCGGAGCACACTACGTCGGCATGAACCCGACTGTGTGTTGATCCTAGCGACCGGTGGCCGCTGCGATGGCTCAGCGCCCCTCGGGACTTGTGCCAGCGCCGGACCCACGCGCGGACTCGATTTCCGCCGCGCGCTCGATCTCGATGCCGACGCTCCGCCAGTCCGACCACAAAGCGATGAAATCCGCCTCGTTGGGTCTCAGCCCGAGGTTCAGGTCACGAAGCGTGTCACCGACGTCGAGGACACTCGCCACCGAGACCATCACAGATGGCCTGGAGACGAACAGCGAGGACAAGTCGGAGAGGAGCGACTTCATGAAACCCGAGGATCCTGGCTTCGGCGTGGTCACGAACGGGATCTTACCGTCCGCGTCGATGCGTCGACCTCGTCGCGCGGCGCTGAGGGGACGGCGCATCGCTGTCCACGACGCTGCGCGCGGCACCACGCTGAGAAGTTTTCCGGCCGACGGGAGTGTGCTGCCAGCAACGCATCCCGAGGATCGGGAAACGACGTGAGCAATAGTCGACGACGGCGCGGTTCGAATGCCAGCAGACGATCCGCGTGACGGGTCATCGACGAATGCCTGGGCACCGAGCGAGTGCGCGACAGCGCACGGGAGTCGAGCCGAGAATTGCGCCTGATGGAAGGTCGCCAGGCGACCCGAAATGTCGGCAGCGGCCGAATTCTGTCCATCACCATCGCTGGCGGGTCATCGTGCGGATCTCGAGGCGCGACTCATTCACCGATCGATCCACGTCAAGTCTGATCGCGGACGCCCAGCCCGACACGATCACGAAATGCCGGCACACGTCAATCCCTACCCAGTTCGTTCCGATTCATCCGGCAGTTCGATCCTCAGGACCGTCTTGCCCGGGAACATCGATCGTCCAGCTGTCGTGATCGAGGCGATGAGGCTCGCGTGCTTTTCGATCCCGGAGCTGACGAGCTTCACGAGACTGTCGGTCAGGCCGAGCAAGGTGGCCTCGAGACGGATTCCCATCGCGTCTCGAAACCGCTGCAGATCCGTTTCGACACCTTCCTGGATTCCAGCCCTCTCGAGCCGCGGCTGAATCTCGACCCGAAGCAGCTCCGACCGCTGATTGAACGTCGAGAGGAACTCGAAGTACGCCCGGTCTCGGACGAGCGCTTGGCCCACCAGGCCGATCTGGGCAGGGGACGACATGAGGCACAGCATGTCGTCGATCGACACACGATCAGCATCGTTGTGACGCAGATCGTTGCTGCCCGGCCGGATCTTGAGCGCACGAATCAGTGGGATCGGATGCTCCGCGCCATCGAGGAACTGCTGCTTGATCAACCACATTTCGTTCAGCTGCATTCCGAGGACCTGGATCGCTCGATTCAAACGCGCCCGCGATGCTTCAGCCTCCGACCGCTGTTTCGATCGATCCTCGAGTCGGAATGCGATGAAAGCACCCGACAACGCGCCGACGAGTGCAGCACCGAACTGAATCAGCAGGTCATCCACGACAGTCCGCTCTGACGCGTCGCGAGGTGCGTGCGTGTCCGTGGAGAGCGAGACCGGCTGCGTTGAAGGGAAAGACTGCAACAGCGCAACGGTCGCAATGAGTGACGTCAGCACCTTCGTTCACCCCTTCTTCACTCGATCAACCAGGTCACCCACGATCGCACGATGACTTGCGCCGCACGCCCGCCGATCCGTGCGAGCAATCGCCCCGCTCCTTCCGAATCCTCTCGAGCAGCACCGCCGCAGGCTCGTCGTTTGGATCCTGATCGACGAGCCGCCCTTCGAACGCCCACTTCAGGATGGACTGGCGGAGGCGGGAGAGGCGAGTGAGACTCTGAGCAACGACGTGTTCGAGCTCGACTTGGATGGAATCGACCCGCTCGCGCGCGGCCAAGATTCTCGACTGCTCCGACCTGGGAGGCAGAGGAATGGCGAAGCGTCGGGCGTCGCCGAGACTGACGTTGTACTGCCCTGCACTCGACGCCGCGTCAGCGAGGATCTGATTTCGCACACTCTGCGAATGCCATGCGGGTGAGAACCACGCAGGGAGGACGTTGACGTCGACGAGTCGCAGGCGGATGAGGTACGAGGCAAAAAAGGTCAGTTGCGTCGGATCGCGAGTCACGAGCGCCCCGCGACCGATCAGACCGCGACTACCGTTGGTGCGAATGAACACGAAGTCAGCACGCCGCACCGCGTCATCGTCAGAGAGCTCTGCTGCGTTCGTCGCGAACTTCAGGTCGTCGAGTTCGATCCTTTCGTTCTCGACGTTCGGAATCCGCAAGACGGGCGGGCCAACCAAATCCGTCGAGCACTTTTGCGACGTTCCGTAATCCGCGTCCCAATACATCTGCTCCACCGTCGCCCAACACCACCCCTCCGGCAACTCCGGCAGCGCGCTCGTGTCGGGCGGCTTCGGCTCGACGTACTTCGACTTCCACTTGTCGTCCTTCGGCGCCTTGCCGTTCGCCTTCAGCTTCGCGAGCTCCGCTTCTTCCCAGCGCCGACGCCGCTCGGCGAGCACGCACTTCAACAGCTCCGACGCCGGCTCGAACGAGCGGCCCTCCGCGCGCGCGAGTTCCGCTTCCGTCGGCACGAGACGCCCTCCGACCGCCGCCTGCAGCACGGCCGCCCGGTACCGCTTCAGGTTGCGCTGAACGCGTTCGAGCTTCGCAACCGTGTCGTCGAGGCGGGAGAGGTAGGAGTCGAGCGCGGCGACGATGCGGTGCTGCTCATTCTTGGGGGGGAGAAGAATCTGAGTCTCGACGAAGGCTTCGCGCGGCAAGTGCCCGATCGTGCTACCCGTCATGCATTTCGCGAGTGCGCCGCGCCGAACGTCGAAGAACAAGTGATGAACGAGCCACGCAGGGGGAAGATCGCCCTTGAGGCGAACCCGGTGGAGCGCCTTCTGGTACTTCATCTCGGCGTCGTCTCGAAGCCACACAGCCGCCCGACCCGGCTCGCCGCCTTCGCAGACAAGAACGTCGCCGCGTTGAACGGAGTAGCGGTCAAGTTCGTGATCCTCGAACGGCATCTCGAAGAGGTCTGAGGTGTCGATCGATCCCCACCGCACGTTGATGTTGCGGAGGTATTTCAGCGAGCGACCATGCGTGCGCTTCCGGTCGAGCATCTTGCCGAGCTGGACGTCCGCGATCTCGCGAAGACGCGCGGTAGTCCAACCAATCGGTAGCGGAGTCAGATCCTCACTCACGCCGCCAGTACCTCATTCAGCTCCCGGATCACGTCCCGCAACTCCTTCCCGAACACTTCCGCCGCTCGCGCCAGGCCGCCCTCTTCCGCGAACGGCGCCAAGTCGAAGTCCGACTCCTCCACCTCCACGCTCGTCGCGACGTGGTCGCGCATCATCTCGAGCCACTTCAACTGCTGCGCGGTGAACGATCGGCCGCGCGACTTCTGGTCCGACATCCATCGCTCGAATCGTTCGCACACGGTCTCGGCGAACGGCACGAGTCGCGGATCGCGATGGAGCGCGAACTTCACCAACGACACGACGTCGGTCAACAAACGCTTCCCGGACGCGCCGCGCACGCGGTCCTTCTCGAGCGTCTCGTAGGCGCGCCACAACTGCTCCGTCGTCCATGCGCGCGGCGGCGCCTTCAGCGCGGCGGCGAGCGCCTTCACGTCGCCGAAGCGCAGCCGATCGCGGTGCGGCACCGAGTAGAAGAACTTCAGCGCGTCGATCTCGTCCTTGTGCTCGGCGAGGAACGCCTCGAACGACGTGACCAGCGCCTTCGCGCGCGCCGCGTCCGACGAACCGACGAACGTCACCTCGTCCCGCGAGACCTCGTCGATCACCTGCTCGAACTGTCGCTTCACCTCCTGCAGCACTTCGCGCAATGCGGGCTTCGTGGCGAGCGGGCGCACCGCTTGCTTCGCGAGCGCGGCCATCGCCTGGTCGAGCTGCTCGCGCGTCGGCTCGGCATCCGCCGCGACGCCGAGCTCCTTGCGCGCGTGCTGCGCCTGGACGTCGGGGTCGAGCGCGTCGACGATCGCCGCCGCGATGTGCGCGACCTTCACTCCGCCCGACGCGGCCTCGATCCGCTCGCGCTCGTCGGGACCGCACTGCTTGTCGAGGCGCGACAGCCGGCTCGCGAGCGACGACAGATGGTCCGGGTCGGTGCCGCCGAACGCGACGTGGTCGAGCAGCGCCTTGAACGAGACGGTGGGCTCGCGCTCGAGCGGCTGCGTCTCGCAGAGCGCGGACTCCGTGACGCCGACGCAGTCGACGATCAGGAAGTGGGTCTTGGTGTCGGCGCTCGGACTCACGGCGCGCAGGTCGGTCGCGTCGATCACGCGCACGCCGCGGCCCTTCATCTGCTCGAACAAGACGCGGCTCTGCACCGAGCGCATGAACATCACGATCTCGATCGGCTTGATGTCGGTGCCGGTCGCGACGAGGTCGACGGTCACGGCGACGCGCGGGTTCACGCGCTGGCGGAACTCGCGGATGAGGTTGTCCGAGGTGTCGCCCGTGCTCTTGTAGGTGATCTTGCGGCAGAACTCGTTCCCTTGCCCGAACTCCTCGCGCACGATGCCGACGATGTCCTCGGCGTGGCTGTCGTCCTTCGCGAAGATCAGGGTCTTCGGCAGCTCCCTTCGGCCGGGGAAAGCGGCCGGCACGACCTGGTCCTTGAAGGCGCGGATCAGCGTGCGGATCTGGTCGGTCGCGACGACACTGCGGTCGAGATCGGCTCCGGTGTAGGCGACGTCGTCGTCGGGGGCCTCCCAACGCACGCGGCGCGTGCGGCGGTCGCGGACGCCGACGATCGGCTCCTCGCTCTTTGCGATCGTGCTGCCCTGCTCGGTGATCCGCGTGCGGATGCGGCAGACTTCGAAGTCGACGTTCACTCCGTCGGCGACCGCGCGTGCGTGCGGGTATTCCATGACGAGGTTGCCGTTGAAGAAGCCGAACGTGTGCTTCGCCGTCGTCGCGGTCAGGCCGATCACGAATGCGTCGAAGTACTCGAGCACCTGGCGCCACTGCGTGTAGATCGAGCGGTGGCATTCATCGACGAAGACCACGTCGAAGGTCTCGGGCGGGATCGCGGAGTTGTAGGCCACGGGGATCGGCGTCTTCGCGGCCGCACCGTGCAGGAACGCGGATTCGTCTTCGAGTCCTTCCGGGAGATCGGGCTCGCCCTTCAATGTCGAGAACAGGCGCTGAATCGTCGTGATCACGACGCTCGCCGACTTCGAGATCACGTTGCTGGTGAGGCGATGGACGTTGTACAGCTCGGGGAACAGCCGATGGTCGTCGGGCGTCCGGAAGCCCTGGAACTCCTTCTCCGCCTGGATGCCGAGGTTCTTGCGGTCGACCAGGAACAGCACGCGGCGCGCGCCGCCGAACTTGATCAGCCGATAGATCGAGGCGACCGCCAGGATCGTCTTGCCGGAGCCGGTCGCCATCTGCACCAGCGAGCGCGGTCGATCCTCTGCCAGCGAATGCTCGAGCCGCTCGATCGCTTCGAACTGGTTGGGAAAGAGATCGCCGCGTTCGAGCGGCGGCAGCGCGGACAACCGGGAGCGCAGCGTCGAAGGCCGCGTCGCCTCCGCGGCAGTGTGCGCGCCGGTCGTCTTCACCCATTCGTCGAGCGTGTCGGCCGCGAGCCACTCGGCGAGCGTCTCCGGCCGGTGCGGCGCGAACACGCGACGGCTGCGCGGACGCGGGTCGAGCAAGTTCGTGAAAGTGATCTCTTCGCCGTTCGAGAGGTAGAGGAACGGCAGAGGCCGATGCGGAGCCGTCAACGCGGAGGGAAGGCCGGTCGAGTAGCGCTCGGCCTGCACCTCGACTCCCGAGAGCGTGTGTCCCGAAGGCTTCGCCTCGACGACCCCGACCGCCTGCTCGTCGACGAACAGCAGGTAATCGGCGAAGCCGTGGCCCGCGGCGAGCGGAAACTCGCGCACGGCGACGCCGCGGCCCGCGGCGAGGTTCGTCTCGCTGCGGTGCTGGACGATGAAGCCCGAGGTGCTCAGCGCGGCGTCGATGCGCCGTCGTGCTCCCTGCTCGGGTCGATCTCCCTGGGGCGGCGACACCTCTCTCCCTCGACTGCGTCGTTCGACGACTTGCGGGCGGCGATTGTCGCGGAGACCGCGGAGAAGTACAGCCCGCGTCGACCGGGCCCATCCTCCCTCGATCAGTCCTTCGGCACGAGCGCCGGGTCGACGAGGGGCGTGCCCTCCGCGACGTACGAGATCTGCCCGTAGGTGAACGGGATCCACCACCCCTCCTGCCGCCACACGACGTCCATCAACGCCACGCCGCCGGGCGTCGACTGGATCGCGCGGTCGACCGCATCCTTGATGTTCGGGCGGCCGCACGGGATGAACAGGATGATGTGGATCGTGTCGCGTCCTTCAATGCGGTTCGGTCCGCGCTCGAAGTTCGCGCCGCGCGAGAGGTCGACGTTCTTCGTCGACATCATCGTGAAGTCGCCGAGGCGGATCGTGCAGCCGGTGAGCGCGAACGACAACGACAACGTGAGAAGCGCGAACGCGCGACGAACGCGAGACCAACGGTCGCTTCGACTCATTGGAGGCCTCCTTCCGGCTGGGGATCCTAGCGTTCGTGGGACGATGGCTCGCCGATTCCCTGTCGGCTGCACCGCGCACTCCCGATTGAACGGGGGTCGCTCGAACCCTCACTCGATCGGAGACTCTCCATGTTCGTCCGCGAAATCGCGCTGTTCCTCGTCCCCACGCTCGTCACCGCCGCCTGGTGCATCGACGACCCGCCCGCCGCGAAGCCCGCAGCGCCGGCCGCCACCACCGCGACGGCGGCGCCCGACCCCCTCGTCGCGAAGCTCGAAGCGCGCGTGACGACGCTCGAGCAGATCGTCGACCGCTACCTCGTGCGCCCGGCGACCGGTGGAGACCCGGCGGCGCTCGCGGCGTCCGACGGCGGCTACGAGACGTTGGTCGCCGAGGTCCACACCAACGGGCGCGGAACGGCGGAGATTCGCGTCAACGGGATGCCGGTCGCGCGCTTCGACGCGGCCCGAAAGATCGATCTCTCGCCCTTCCTCGTGAAGGGCAAGGTCAACGGCGTCGCGTTCCGCTTCACGCCGCGCGACGCCAGCAACGCGGCGAACATGGAGGCGGCGATCGTCGCGACCGTGGCGGGAGCGAAGACGCCGATCGAGTTCTACGCGTTCTCGACCGACGCGAACAAACTCGAGGACGCGTTGCTCGTCGCGATCAAGTAAGCCGGAGCGATCGACCCGCGATCGGGATTCTCGAGGACGAGGGTGGGGTGCGGTCCGTCCGACGCGGCCCCGCCCCGCTCCTCTAGGATCCCCGTCGATGCCGACACCGACCCGCCCGCCGCCCGCGTTCGGCGACGACGACGACGAGCCGCAACCCGCTCCGCGGCGCGGCGCGCCTGCACCGTCTCCGACCGCGCCGCCGACTCCGGCGCCGGCCGCCACGCCTCCGGCTCCGCCGGCGCCGGCCGCATCGGGCGCGCGCGGCGCGCCGTGGTCGATCGTCGCGGTGCTGTGCCTCTTGCTCGGGGCCGCGATCGGCGCGCTCGTCACGGCGTGGTGGGTGCGCCGCGATCCGCCGGCGCCGCAGATCGTCTACCAGCAGGTGCCGGTCTACCTGCCCGCCCCGGCCGCGACGCCGGCGTCGTCCGCGCCCGCGTCCGCACCCAATGACGCGCCCGAGCGGAACGATGCGATCGCGAGCGAGCCCGCGCGCGGTGCGTCGAGCGCGACTCCCGCATCCGCGCCGCTCGACACCTCGCCGGACGGACTGCTCGCCGCGTATGGCGCGTCGATCCTGACCCTCGCCGCGGAGGACGAGGCCGGCGAGAAGCTCGCCGCCGGCCCCGCGGTCGTCGTCGCGCCGGGCGTCGTCCTCGCCAACTGGTCCGCGCTCGACGGCGCCGCGCGCGCGAACGTCCGCGCCGCAGGGCGCGCGTCGTTCCCCGTCACCGGAGTCATCGCGCAGGAGCGCACGCTCGGCCTCGTGCTGCTCGCGGTCGACATCCCTGTCGATCCGAAGGCGCCGCTCGCGAACGTCCCCCTGCGCGCGAACGCGTTGCCGACCGCCGAGCCGTGCGTGCTCGTCGGCGCGATCGGCGCGGGAGCCGCGGATGCCGACGCACGTCTCGTCGTGTTGCAGCCGGGCGCGATCGACGCGAAGAGCGGCGCGCCGCGACTCGAAGCGAAGGTCCCGAAGTCCGACGCGTTTTTCGGCGCGCTGTTCGACGCGCGCGGCGAGCTGGTCGCGCTCGCGACCGGTTCGCCGCCGCTCGCGGTCCCGGTCGCTCCGGCCGCGAGCTGGTCGAAGGACAAGAACGCGGCGATCGCCCTCGACGCGTTCTTGAAGAACATCGGCCCCGCGTCGACCGCCGCTCGCCTGCGCGCCGCACGCGGATTGATGAAGGAGCAGCGCTGGCAGGACGCGGCGCGCACCTTCCTGCAGGTCATCGCGGAGGATTCGCGCCTGCTCGGCGAGGCGCGCGCGGATCTGGTCACATCGACGAGCGAGGCCTCGCGCGCCGCGCTCGCGCTCGGCGACGGCAACGCGGCGTTCTCGCTCCTGCGCGACGTCTTGCGCTGGGTCGCGGACGACGCGGAGTTGTGGGCCGAGCAAGGCCGCGCGCTCGCGGTGCTCCAAAACGTCGCCGGCTCGATCGACGCGTTCCGCCAGGGCGCGGCCGTCGACCCGAAGCGCGCGAAGGCGTTGCTCTCGGAAGCACGCGGCATCCTGATGGACGCGGTGAACGTCGAGCTCGGGCGCGGCGAGAACGCGGCGGCGCTCGCGCTCCTGCTCGACCACCGTCGCGTGTTCCCGGACGACGGCAAGCTGCGCGTGACCGCGGGCCAGATCCAGATGCAGTCGAAGCGCTTCTTCGAGGCCGAGCAGTTGTTCCGCGAAGCGGCGACGCTCGACGCGACGGTCGCCGGCGAGGCGCGCTCGCTCGCGCAGAAAGCGCACGACCTCGCGGGCGGTCCCGGCGCGGTGATCGTCGACTTCGACCCGGGCGTCGCCGACGTCTTCGTCACCGCGCGGCTCAACGCGACCGTGTCGCTGCGGCTGCGCATCGACGAATCCGCGCAGTACGTGATGATCCCGCCCGCCCTCGCGACCGCGGCCGGCTACGTCGTCGGCTCGATCCCGCGCATCCGCTGGTTCCCCGACCCGAAGGCCCCCGAGGTGCCGAAGCTCACGCTCTCGTCCTTGTCGGTGAACGGCGTGCAGCAGGGCCAGGTCGACGCCCTGCTCCTCGACGGTCAAGGCGGCGGAGCGGACGGCGTGCTCGGCGCGAGCTTCCTCTCGCGGTTCAAGAAGATCGAGGACCGCGCGCTCGGGCGGATGGTCCTCTACCCGCGCTGATCGCGTGCGACCGCGCAGACCCGGAGCGTGACATGAGCGTCCTCAACTGGATCTTCGACATCTACCAGCAGTCCCGGATCTCGAACCTCGCGGAAGAGAACCGCCAACTCCGCGCGGAGCGCATGAGCGCCGGGCCCGCCGACGCCGAGCGCACGATCGGCGAGCTCTGCCTCGTCGTGAAGACGTTGAAGCGCGTGATGGTGCAGAAGGGGATCGTCACCGACGCGGAGCTGGTGAACCTGCTCGCGCAGGTCGACGCCGAGGACGGCCGGCGCGACGGCCGCGCGCCGGGGGCGTGAGCGGGTCCCCGCGACGCGGCGGGTCAGTCGAGACCAGCGCGAGGAGTGGCGAATGTGTCGAGGCGGCCGTGGGGTTCGGTCGCGTGGACGAGTTGCCAAGTGCGAGGTGCCGCAACCGGTGAGGGGCGCGTCGACGGCGCGAGGTCGGCCCAGCGGTGGAACCACGCCGCCGACGAGTACGGATCGACGATGCCCGTGAACGGGATGCGGTGACGACGCGCATTGTTCAGCACGTAGAGCAGCGTGTTCTTCACGTCGAGCGTCGAGGTGAGGACGCGGGAGA
>CAZOLL010000037.1:13158-16138 GCA_964580365.1 uncultured Phycisphaeraceae bacterium | reverse complement strand
TCCTCGCCGCCGACTCCATAGACGACGCCCATCGTGCTGACGAAGACCTCGCGGGCCGCGAACGCGCCGACGATGCCGATGCCGATGCGCCAGTCGAAACCGAGCGGCTCGATCGCGGGCTCGATCGCGCGGCCGATCGTGCCGGCGAGGCTGCCCCGCGCCTGCTCGGAATCGCGGCGCGCGTTGATTTCCGCGAGCCGCGTTTGGATCGCCTCGGACTGCGGGCTGCTCGCCACGACCAGCGCGGCCTCGAGCGTCGCGCGCTCCGCCGCGCGCTCGGGCGGCTCCTGGTGCCGTGGGAACGTGAGCAGGAGCCACATCGCGACCGAGCACAGCAAGATGATCGTGCCCGCCTTCACCACGAACTCGCGGACCTGCTCCTTCAACTGCCGGAACACCGACTTCCAGTGCGGCATCCGGTAGGGCGGCATCTCGATCAAGAGCGGGACGTGCGGGCCCTTGAAGACTGTGCGTCCGAGGACGAGCGCGCAGGCGAGCGCGGTCACCGTCCCGAACAGGTACATCCCGGCCATCAACAGCCCCTGCGCGAACGGGTGCGCGCGATGGACCGGCACCATGGCGGCGATCATCAGGCCGTACACCGGCAGGCGCGCCGAGCACGTCATCAGCGGGATCACCATCATCGTGAGCAGTCGATCGCGCCGGCGCTCCATCGTCCGCGTCGCGAGGATCGCGGGCACCGCGCACGCGTACGCGGAGAGCATCGGCACGAACGCGCGGCCGTGCAGCTTCAGCGCCTTCATCACGCGGTCCATCAGCACCGCGACGCGCGCCATGTAGCCGGTGTCCTCCATGATCCCGATCGCCAGGAAGAGGATCACGATCTGCGGGAGGAACACGACGAACGCGCCGACGCCGCCGACCAGCCCGTTGACCACGAAGTCGCGCGCGAGTCCTTCCGGCGCCAGCTTGCCGGCCTTCTCGCCGAGCCACGCGAAGGCGCTCTCGATCCACCCGATGAACGGCTCGGCGCCGGTGAACAACGCCTGGAAGACGAGCGTCATCAGCGCGAGGAACAGCGCGAAACCGAACGCGGGGTGCAGCAGCACGCGGTCGACGCGGTCGGTGATGCGGCGTGCGCGGCGCGTGTCCTTCACGACCAGCTTCGTGCACCGTTCGATCCAGCGGTAGCGGCCGGAGATCACTTCGTGGTCGAGGCGGCGTCCGGCGGCCGCCGCGAGCGCGTGGCGTTCCTTCACGGCGGAGCGCAACTCGGGCGTGATTCCGGCGAGGTCGTCGTTCGATTCGACGGAGAGCAGCGCCCACAGCGCGAGCGCGCGGCGCCGGTCGTCGTTCTCGACCGTCCAATCCGCCGGGACGTGCGCCGCGACGGCGGCGACGTCGGCGTCGAGCCGGTCGTCCTCGGGAACCCAGCGCCAGCCGGGGCGGCCGCGCGAGCCGTCGTGCAGCACCTTTGCGATCGCGCGCGACAGTTCGTCGACGCCGGTGCGATTGCGGGCGGCGAGCCGCACGACCGGAACCTCGAGCTGCGCCTCCAGCGCCCGGTCGTCGAGCACGAGGCCTTCCTGCTCGAGCTGGTCGCACATGTTGAGCGCGACGACGACGGGGACCATCAACTCGATGACCTGCAGCACGAGGTAGAGATTGCGCTCGAGCTGCGTGGCGTCGATGACGATCACCACGAGGTCGGGGCGGTCGAGCGGCGGCACGCCGGCGATCGCCTGCAGCGCGAGCTGCTCCTCGCGGCTCTGCGCCGTGAGCGAGTAGGTGCCGGGGCAGTCGACGATGCGCGCGACGGAGAGGTCGGGCAACCGCAGGTCGGCTTCGTGGCGGTCGACCGTGACGCCCGGATAGTTGCCGACCTTCGCCGCGCCGCCGGTGAGCTGGTTGAAGAGCGTGGACTTGCCGGTGTTCGGGTTGCCCGCGATGACGACCGTGCGGCGCTTCGTGGCGGCGATCACGCGGCGGTCATCCGGCCCGCGAGTCGGTGACGCGCAGCTGGCGCGCTTCGGCGAGCCGCAGCGAGACGCGCGAGCGGCGGACCTCGACCTCGACGACGCCGCCGACGGCGTTCTTGCGCACGAGCTTCACCGCGGTCCCGGGCAGGAAGCCCATCTCCATCAGGCGGCGGCGGAACCCTTCCGCGCCGCCGATCTCGACGATGCGGGCTTCGGTTCCGAGGGCGATCTGGTCGAGCGGCACGGCGTCTTGGCGCGGAGTCACGCGGTTGTTTTGAGAACGATTCTCAACAAGGCGGGGTTTTTATATCAAGCCGCAGCGGCCGATTGGAAGCGAACATTCGGGCCGCGTTGGCGCGGCCTCCCGGCGATCAGCGCTCGGGCTGCCAGATCCAGCCCGCCGCGAGCACGCGCGCGCGGACCGGGCCGACCAGCGCCGCAAGCGTTCGCGGGGCCTCGACGGCCGGCGGCTCGGCAGGCGGCGCGCCCGGTCCGATCGTCGCGGGCGGTCCGAAGTCCGGGAAGGCGGGCTCGCGCCACGACACCATCGGCTTCGGCATCCACGTCGCCGCCGCGACTTCCCACGCGACCTTCCCCACGCGATACCGAACACGTGCGGTGGGCTCCGCGCCGTCGTCGAGCCGGACGTCGATCGCGTCGGTGCGCCGCAGCTTCGCGCGGAACAACAGCGTCGACCACGGGATCCCGATCAGTTGCCACGTGAACGTGAGGACGCCGTCCTTCTCCTCGCAGTGGATCGGGCCGTCCTGCGGCGACAGCTCGAGGAGCCGGCGGCGCAGCTCGGCGACGGGCGTGCGCGGCGTGCCGGAGGGCGGTGCGATGCGCGCGCGTCGGGCGCGCGCGCGGGCGATGAGCGGAAGCGGCGGGATCACGAGGCGGCAGAGGCTAGCGAATCGCGCCTTGCGAGGCGAGTCGCGCGGCGGCATCCTCGGCGCCCATGAGCGAGACGACGAGACGTGAGCTCCTCAAGTTCGCGGGCGGCGCCGCGGCGTTCGCCGGGTCGGCATTTCTCGCGCGCG
>CAZOLL010000037.1:0-13058 GCA_964580365.1 uncultured Phycisphaeraceae bacterium | reverse complement strand
CGCGACGAGGGACGCGGACGAGATCGCGCGCGACGAGGACTTCTGGTTCCAGGTCCAGCAGGCGTTCCCGATCGACCGCTCGCTGATCAACCTGAACAACGGCGGCACGCTGCCGACGATGAGCTCCGCGCTCGAACTGCTGCACAGGAACGACGAACACGTCAACCACGCGCCGGCCTACTACCTCTTCCAGGACCTGAAGCCGGAGTACGAGAACGTGCGCCGGCTCCTCGCGCGCGCGTTCAAGTGCGACGACGAAGAGATCGCGATCACCAGGAACGCGACCGAAGCGCTCGACAACGTCATCTTCGGTCTCGACCTGAAGGCGGGCGACGAGGTCGTCACCACCGACCAGGACTACCCGACGATGCTCGCCGCGCTGCGCCAGCGCGTCGCGCGCGACGGCATCGTGCTGAACACCGTGCGCATCGCGACGCCCGCCGCGTCGCAGGACGACCTCTTCGCCGCGATCACCGGCGCGATCACCGCGAAGACGAAGCTCGTGCTCGTCTGCCACATGGTGAACCTCTCGGGCCAGATCTACCCGGTGCGCCGCATCGTCCAGCACGCGCGCGAGCGCGGCATCCCCGTCCTCGTCGACGGCGCGCACACGTTCGGCCATTTTCCGTTCACGCGCGACGACCTCGACTGCGACTACTTCGGCACCAGCCTGCACAAGTGGATGAACGCGCCCGTCGGCGCGGGGATGCTCTACGTGCGCAAGGAGAAGATCGCGGGCGTGTGGCCGCTGTTCGGGCAGACCACTCCGAAGAAGCCCGCGACCAGCCACGACGCCGACTACCACGACGACATCCGCAAGTTCGAGGGCATCGGCACGCACCCCGCCGGGCATCGGCTCGCGATCAGCGAGGCTCTCACCTTCCACGCCAGCGTGGGCGTCGAGCGGAAGGCGTCGCGACTCCGCTACCTGCGCGACCGTTGGGCCGACCGCGTCGCGTCGCACGCGAGAGTGAAGTTCATGGCGGCGCGCGACGCGGAGAACAGCTGCGCGATCTCGACCGTCGCGATCGACGGCATCACGCCGAAGGCGCTCACCCAGTTCCTGTGGGATCGCTTCCGCATCATCGTCGCGATGATCGACCACGCCGACGTGAAGGGCTGCCGGGTGACGCCCGGCATCCACACGTCGCTCGCGGAGGTCGATCTGTTCGCCGAGGCGCTCGAGACGGCCCTCGAAGAAGGCGTTCCCGAAGCCCACTGACCGAGAGGACGGAGCGACACGCGATGCCCGAATTCCAGAACGTCTGCAAGGTGGGGGAGCTGGCTGCAGGCGCCGGCAAGTGCTTCACGGTCGGCGGCAAGAAGTTCGCGGTGTTCAAGCAGACCGACGGCTCGTTCCGCGCGATCGGCGATGCGTGCACGCACATGGGCGCGTCGCTCGCCGAAGGCGACCTCTCCGGCGAGATGGTCGTGTGCCCGTGGCACGGCGCGATGTTCAGCCTCATGAACGGCGCGGCCGCCGGCCCGCCCGCGCGCGGCGGCGTCGGCGCGTTCGCCGTGAAGGTGGTGGGCGACCAGGTGCAAGTGCAGGCGTGAGCGCTCAGGCGATCGCGGCGAAGTCCACACCGAAGCGCGCGAGGTACTTCCGAAGGCGGTCGCCGTCGTTCGTGGACGAGCGCTTCGCCCGCGACGTCGCGAAGAGCGCGCGTCCCGCTTCCGCGAGCGTTCGCGCGCCGCTGCAGACCCGCAGCACCTCGGCGAGCTGAACCGCGT
This sequence comes from uncultured Phycisphaeraceae bacterium, assembly GCA_964580365.1. Lineage (GTDB taxonomy): Bacteria > Planctomycetota > B15-G4 > B15-G4 > JADJEK01 > CAZBOK01. Next base: position 11,324 of record CAZOLL010000037.1, on the reverse strand, counting down.
CGAATCGGTCGATCTCGCCGGCGCGTGCTCCGAGCGCGGCGCGCAACACGGCATCGTCATCGCCGCGCCGATCCCCGCCGTGCGCGCCCCGGCGCCACGCCGCGGTGAGGCGCTCGATCTCTTCGTCGACGTCGGCGACCGTGACGCGGCCCGCGGAGGCGAGCGTCGCCATGCGGAGCACGCTCGCGTTGAAGTCGCGGAAGTTGCCGGGCCAAGACGCTGTCGCGCTCGTCGCGAACTCGACGAATCGCTCGCGCGCCTCGCGATTGAACGTCACGCGCCGGCCGCTCGTCGCAGCGAACTTCTCGAGCTCGTAGTCGAGGTTCGGCTCGACGTCGGCAATGCGCTCCTTCAAACCCGGGAGACGAAACGTCCACAGGTCGATTCGCGAAAGGAGGTCCTCGCGAAAGCGTCCCTGCGCGACGCGCGCTCCGAGGTCCTGATTGGTCCCGGCGATCAGTTGGAAGTGGCTGCTCTCTTCGCGGTCGCAGCCCACAGGCAGGAAGCGCTTCTCCTCGATCGCGCGCAGGAGCATCGCCTGCTCGTCGGGACCGAGCTCCGCGATCTCGTCCAAGAACAACAGGCCCTTGTCGGCCGACTTCAACAGTCCGGCTCGCGGAGCCATCGCGCCCGTGAACGCACCTTTGACGTGGCCGAACAGCGCCGACATCGCGGCGTCGCCGCGGAGCGTCGCGCAGTTCACCTCGACGAACCGGCCGGACAGGTAGTGGCGCGACCGCTTCAGGTCACCGATGCGAGCGGCGAGTTGGCTCTTGCCGGCGCCGGTGGGGCCGATCAGCAGGATCGGATCGCGGCTCTTCAGGGCGACGTCCTCGATCCGCTCGATGAGAAGGTTGAAGGACCGGTCGCGAGTCGCGATGCCGGACTTGAGGATCGACGCGCCTTCCGCCTGCTCGCGGGCGAAGCGTTTCGCGAGCGAGTCGTAGCGCGAGAGGTCGAGATCGATGATCTGCATCGCGCCGCGACCGGCGGCGCCCTTGCCGCGCACGGGCGACGACTGGACGAGCTTTCCCGGCAGGTGCCGGCTCTCGCAGAGAAGGAAGAGGCAAATCTGCACGACGTGCGTGCCCGTCGTGATGTGGACGAGAAGGTCCTCGCGCTCCGCATCGAAGGTGAACGAGCGGGCAAACGCGTGCAGCGCGGTGAAGACCTCCTCGAAGTCCCATGGGTCGCGGAACGCGATGGGCGAGAGCTCGACCTTCGTCTCGGGCGAGACGCTCGTGATGTCCCCCGCCACGCGGCGGCCCAGGTTCGCGTAGCGCGGGTCGTGGAGCAGCACGAACCGACGGACGAGGAGGTCGTCGTGCTGGCAGAGCGAAACGCTCGGCCGCCAACGCGACCAGCGCTCCGCTTCGCCGCCCGCGTCGAGCGTCGAGCCGAGCATTCCGAGGACGGTGATTCCACGCCGCGAGCGATCCATTGAGATCGGAACGATACCAATCGCTCGCAAGTACCGATCCAGGGGAAACGGTGTCGAATCGCGCGCGGTGCGTCAGGACGCGTCCGATCCTCGATTCTCCGCCAATTCGCCATCGCCGTGCGATTGCGGCACGCTGGTCGCATTCTGCGGGCGCGTCCGAGACGTCGAGTGTCGGGTCGGCCGGGTTCCGAACGGTCGGCCCCGCGTCCCCCGCCGCCCGTGCTCGCGGCAAGAAACGCGGCACACGGATGGGCGGCGGGGGAGGGACCGCGCGAGATCGCGGTCCCTCGTCTCACTCCGAACACATGAAGCTACGGTGCACCCGATGAACCACGTTCGCATCGCGACCGACAACGTCCCCATCAAGGCCTGGATCCGCGGCGTCGAGGCCGACGACGGGGCGATCCAGCAGCTGAAGAACACGGCGTCGCTGCCGTTCATCTTCCGTTGGGTCGCGGCGATGCCGGACGTCCACGTCGGAATCGGCGCGACGGTCGGCTCCGTGATCCCCACCGTCCGCGCGATCGTCCCGGCGGCCGTCGGCGTCGACATCGGGTGCGGCATGGCGGCCGTGCGCACGTCGCTCACCGCGTCGCGCCTGCCCGACGACCTTCGCGCCGTGCGCTCGACGATCGAGCGCGCGGTCCCTCACGGGCGAACCGAGGGCGGCGGCCGCGGCGACAAGGGGGCGTGGCGCGACGATCCTCCGGAGCGCGTCGCCCGCGCGTGGGACGAACTGCGTCCCGGCTACGAGCGCATCCTCGAGCGCCACAAGAAGCTCGATCGCGGGCGCCACTCGGGCCAGCTCGCGACGCTCGGGTCCGGCAACCACTTCATCGAGTTGTGCATCGACGAGTCCGACCGCGTGTGGATCGTGCTGCACTCTGGATCTCGCGGCGTCGGCAACCGCATCGGCTCGCACTTCATCGACCTCGCGCGCAAGGACATGGGCCGTCAGTTGGCCAACCTGCCCGACAAGGACCTCGCGTACTTCGAGGAGGGCTCGGAGCACTTCCGCGACTACGTGGAGGCGGTCGACTGGGCCCAGTCCTACGCGCGCGCGAACCGACGCGTGATGCTGGAGAACATCATCGAGGCGCTCGCGCGCAGCGGCAGTCTGCCACCGTTCGAGCTCACCGAGCAGGCGGTCAACTGCCACCACAACCATGTGCAGCGCGAGACGCACTTCGGCACCGAGGTCTTCGTGACCCGCAAGGGCGCGGTCCGCGCCGGCCTCGGCGACCTCGGCATCATTCCCGGTTCGATGGGAGCGAAGAGCTACATCGTGCGCGGCAAGGGCAACCCGGAGAGCTTCGAGTCGTGCTCGCACGGTGCGGGTCGCGTGTTCTCGCGCACCGAGGCGAAGAAGCGTTTCACGCTCGCGGACCACGAGGCGGCGACGGCGGGAGTGGAGTGTCGCAAGGACGCGGGAGTGATCGACGAGACGCCCGCAGCCTACAAGGACATCGACCGTGTGATGGAGGCGCAGAAGGACCTCGTCGACGTGGTGCACACGTTGAAGCAGGTCGTCTGCGTGAAGGGATGAGCGTGATTGAACTGGATGGTGCCGCCGGCGAGGGCGGCGGGCAGATCCTGCGCACGGCGCTCGCGCTGTCCCTGGTGACCGGAGCGCCGTTCCGCATCGACGGGATTCGTGCCAATCGCGAGAAGCCCGGACTCCTGCGGCAGCATCTCACGGCGGTGCTCGCCGCGCAGCGCATCGGCCGCGCCGAAGTGCGCGGGGCCGAGCTCGGTTCGCGCTCGCTCACGTTCGCTCCTCGCGGCATCGAGGGCGGCGAGCTTCACTTCGCCGTCGGTACGGCGGGCAGCACGACCTTGGTCCTGCAGACGATCCTTCCCGCGCTGCTCGCAGCGGGTTCACCGAGCGACGTTCGCCTCGAAGGCGGCACGCACAACCCCAGCGCTCCGCCATTCGACTTCATCGAGGGAGCGTTCCTCCCGTTGCTCGCGCGCATCGGCGGTCACGTCGAAGCGCGGCTGTGGCGTCACGGTTTCTTCCCCGCGGGAGGCGGCGAGATTCGCTTGGGCATCGCGCCGAGCGCGCTGCGCCCGATCGAGCTCCTCGACCGCGGCGCGATCCGCTCGGTGCGGGCCACCGCTCTCGTCGCCAATCTCGGCCGGGAGATCGGGCGCCGCGAAGTGGAAGTGGTCGCGCGTGAGCTGCAGCTCGCGCCCGACGACGTGAGCGTGGAGCAGGTTCGCGGGTCGGCCGGGCCCGGAAACGTCGTCGTCGTGCGCGTCGAGACGGACGCTTCGACCGAGGTCTTCACGGCGTTCGGAGAGCGCGGACGAACCGCGGAAAGCGTCGCCACGGAAGTTGCTCGCGACGCGCGGACGTTCATTGAATCGGGCGTCCCGGTCGGAGAGCACCTCGCCGACCAGCTGATGCTGCCGCTTGCGCTCGCGGGCGGCGGCGTGTTTCGCACCGTCGAGCCGTCGAGCCACGCGCGCACGAACGCCGCGGTGATCGAGCGCTTCCTCGACCGCCGCATCGCGTTCGATCGCGACGGCGCGACGTGGCTGGTCTCCGTCTCGCGCTGATCCCGCGCGCGGAGCGACCCGACCCGCGGCGGGGAACGAGGGCCGACGATCGTCTTGCATCCCGGCGTCCGCGTCGCTCGGAGTCCGCCATGCTCGCGTCGATCGGGTCGCTCTACCTCGCTCTCGTCTCCGCGTTCGTCGCGCCCGACGACACGCCGCGGCCGGTGAAGCCGCTCGACTCCGGTGTCACCGCGTTCGTCGATGTCACCGTGGTCACGATGGAGTCGGCGGACTCGCCGGCGCTCGAGCACGCGACCGTGGTCGTCGAGAACGGACGCATCACCGCAATCGGCGCGGCGAGCGACGTGAAGGTCCCCGGCGGCGCGCGCCGCGTCGACGGGGCCGGCAAGTTCCTGGTCCCCGGGCTCGCGGACATGCACTTCCACATGCCGCCCGGCGACGGTGCCGAGGGCTCGCAGTCGTGGCGCGCGCTCACGCTCCTGCTCGCGAACGGCGTCACGACCGTGCGCGGGCTCGCCGGTCATCCGTCGCACCCGGCGCTGCGCGAGAAGATCGCCGCGGGCGAAGTGCTCGGCCCGACGTTCGTCGCCGCGGGGCCGATGCTCCATGACAAGGTCGCGCCGACGGTCGAAGCGGCAGTCGCCGCGGTGCGTGCGCAGAAGGAGGCCGGCTTCGACCTCGTGAAGTCGCACGAGATCCACGACGTCGCGGTGTACAACGCGATCCAGGCGACCGCGCGCGAGGTCGGGCTGCCCGTCGCAGGGCACGTCACCAACGCGATCGGCCTCGACCGCGCGATCGCGGCCGGCGAGCAGATCGAGCACCTCGACTCCTTCGTGTTCGCGCTCGCGAAGGACGGCGCGGGGCTCGAGCCGGGCGGACAGTTCCCGACCGAGGAAGCGCTCGACGCGGTCGATCTCGAGAAGCTCGCGCCGCTCGCGCGCGTGATGGCCGAGAAGCGGATCTGGAACTCTCCGACGCTCGCGCTCTTCGAATCGGTCGTCGACACGACGACGACGTCCGAGCAGTTCCTCGCGCGGCCGGAGATGCGCTACCTCGTGAAGGGCGCGCGGAAGCAGTGGGCCGCGCAGCGCGACGCAGAGCTCACGCAGGGGATTCCGGAATCGTTCGGTTCGAAGTTCGTCGCGCTGCGCCGCGAGATCGTGAAGGCGCTCGCCGACGCGGGCGCGCCGCTGCTCGCCGGTTCCGATTCGGCGCAGCACTTCCTGCTCCCCGGGTTCGCGCTGCACGACGAGATCGAAGCGCTCGCGCGCGCGGGCCTGACGCCGAGCCAGGCGCTGGAGGCCGCGACGGCGAACCCGGCGCGCTGGCTGAAGTCCGACGCGGGGGTCCTCGCGGTCGGCAAGCGCGCGGACGTCCTCCTCATCGACACGGACCCGCGCGCCGACGCGCGAGCGACGCGCGCGATCTCCGGCGTGATGGTGCGCGGCCGCTTTTTCGACCGCGCCGCGCTCGACGCGATGCTGGAGCAGGTGGCGGAGTCGGCGGAGAAGTCCTGAAGGCGCTTCAGCGCTTCGCGAGCGCGAGCTTCCCGCCGGGCGCGACGATGCCGCTCCCGAACGGCGATTCGACCTCGAGCGCCGGTCCCGTCCCGCCGCGATCCTCGACCGTGATCGAATCGTGCGTCGCGGTCACCGCGATGATCCGGCCATGCACGCGGATCGGCGCGATCGTCAGCGACGGCCAGTCGCTCGGCAACCGCGGGTGGATCTCGACGCGATCGAACTCCGGCGCGAGGCCGAGGAAGCCGTCGATCATCACCTGCGGCACCATCACGCTCTCGAAGAACTCGCAGTCGACACCGAGCCCGCCCGGCGTCCCGCAGCCCTGCAGCGTGCCGTCGCGCGAGCCGTCGTAGTACTTGCGGTACCCGCCGGCTCGCTGCACGTCGTCGAACCACGCGAGGATCTCGAAGAGCCGCCGCGCCGCGTCGTCGGGTCCGTTCACGCGGAGTCGCGCCATCACGTCGTGATAGGAGAAGCCGAGGACCGCGCCGCCGTCCTGCACCTGCCCGCCGAACGGGATCGACGCGGGGTCGCTCCAGAACCAGCCGTACCAGTCGACGTTCCGCTTCGTGCTCGCGCGCGGCGCGAACCGCCAGTGGTAGATGTCCGCGCCGTGCGACGTGTCGCTCTCGACGGTCCGCTTGCCGTCGACCCAGTCGAGGATCGATCGCGCGTGTTCGTCGGAGGCGAACCCCGATGAGACGGCTTCGAGGTTGAGGAACGTGTAGCCGTAGTCGTGCGCGACGCCGTCCGCGTCGATGCAGGCGACGAAGCGGCCGGCGGCGTCGCTCCAGAGCCGATCGGTCGCCTCGCGCGAGGCGTTCGGCAGCTCGCGCTTGCCGAGCGAACCGCGGGAGAGCGGAGCGGGAGCGGGAGCGTGCCCGTGTCCGGGCGCGCGCCCGTGCCCGTGCCCGGAAGCGTGACGGTGCTCGGGTGCTTCGCGTCAGCGCATTGCGAGGCGCGTCAGCATTGCGACGGTTCGGTTGAGTTCCGCGAGCACGGTGTCGAGCGATGACGGGTCGACCAGATTCAGGATGCGCGCGACGTCGAGGACGGCGGCGCATTCGTTGCCGGAGCGAAGCGACATGCGATAGAAGCGACGCTTCTCGGCCGCGCTGAACTCGCCGGCGCCCTCGGCCAGGTTGAGGACGAGAGACAACGCGGCTCGCCGAATCTGGTCGACCAGCTCGAAATGAGTTCTCGGCCAGCGCCGAGTCACCTCATGGACCCCGGAGAAGAACCGAATCGCCGACTGATACGCGTCGAGCTTTTCGTGCGTGAAGACCATTGCGTGACCCCGAACCACCCGACGCTTCGCATGCCGCGAGGTCTCACAAGAAACCCCTCGCGATCCTCGCGCCCGCTCTCAGAAACGGCCCCCTCACGCCTCCGGGCACGGGCACGGGCGCGCTCCCGCTCCCGCTCACGCTCCCGCCAGATGCGTCGCACGTGCGCATCCGTCCCATTCCGGCTCGGTCCGCGCTCCATGACGTCGAGCACGAGGCCCTCGCTCGTCGCGAGCGTGTTCGTCCGCCACGGCGGGCCGACCGTGTCCTCGAACGACCAGTGCCAGCCGACGCCGCCGCCCTGGTTCCAGAACGGGAAGGGCCAACCCTGCGGATGCGCGATCGACGGATGCTGATGGGTCGCGACGTACCCGTCCGCGTCGATCTCGCGCGCCGCGAGCGCGGCCTTCCATTCCTCGATGAAGCGCGCGCCGTCCGCGGTCGCGGGCCAGATCGCCGGCGCGGGCAGCCACGCGTCCCACAGCGTCGCCTTCGGCCCGGCGCCCGGATGATGGAGCGCGAACAGCGCGCGGAGCGATTCCATCTCGCGCTCGTGGCCCGGCACGACGAACGTCGGAAAGTCGGCGGGGATCTGCGCGAGCGCGGCGACGAAGACGGCGAGCGGAAGGGACGGGAACATCGCGACCGTTGTACGCTCCGCCCCCCGTGATCCGCATCGGCTCCGTCACCGTGAAGTCGCCGCTCGTGCTCGCCTCGATGGAGGAGCACACCGACCTGCCGACGCGCGCGCTGTTCAAGTCGTTCGGCGCCGCGCTCGTCATCACGGAGATGGTCGAGCCGACGGACGTCGTCGCCGGGGATCGGATGGCGAAGCGGATGCTCGCGTTCGCGCCGTCCGAGCGGCCGATCGCGGGGCAGCTGCTCGGGACGAGCGCGGAGGAGACGGCGGAGGCGGCTCGGACCATCGAGTCGCTCGGCTTCGACCTGATCGACCTGAACCTCTCCTGCCCGATCCGGCGCGTGATCGACAAGGGACACGGCGGCGCGTTGCTGAAGGACCCGCCGAGCGTCGAGCGCTTGTTCCGCGCGGTGACCGCCGCCGTGCGCGTTCCGGTCACGCTGAAGTTCCGCAGCGGGTACGAGCTGGGCGAAGTGAACGCGCCCGACGTCGCGCGCGCGGCGGAGCAGGGCGGCGCGGCCGGATGCATCCTGCACGCGCGCGGCGTGGTGCAGGCCTACAAGGGCGACGCGGACTGGCGCGTGATCGGGGCGACGAAGGCGGCGGTCGCGATGCCGGTGGGGGGCGCGGGCGGCATCCGCACGCCGGAGGACGCGGTGCGGATGAAGTCGGAGACCGGCTGCGACCTTCTGCTCCTCGCGCGCGGCGTGCTCGGCAACCCGTGGCTGATCTCGCGAACGCGATCGTCGCTCGACGGCCGTCCGCTGCCGCCGCCGTCGCGCGAAGAGCGGCTGCGCGTGTGCACGAAGCACATGGACGAGCTTGCGCGCTGGCACGGGCTCACGCCGCCGAACACGCGGCTCACGCGCCAGGCCCTGTACTACGGCAAGGACCTGCCCGACTTCGCGCGCCTGCGCGAGCGGTTGCACTCCGCGCGCTCGATGCCGGAGTTCCGGTCCGCGCTGAAGGAGTTCTTCCGGGGCTGAGCGGGTTGAGCGGGCGGAACGGGCTGAGCCCCGCTCAGCGCGTCACGTCCTCGAGGAGAAATTTCGAGGTCATCCCGTGGAGCGCGTTGTCGTTCGGGCCCTTCTCGATCTTCAAGTTGCGCAGCGATGCCTCGATGCACTCGCGCACGTCGGCGTTGTTCTCGCCCTTCGCGAGGTCGATGAGCGCCGGCTCGAACTCCTTCCAGCGCATGCTGCCGATCGTCCACACCGCGAGCCCGCGCGTGCTGCCGTTGCCGTCCTTCAGCTTCTCCTTCAGGACGGCGGCGGTCGCGTCGTCCTTCGGAAGCGATGCGACGGCGATGATCGACGACCACTTCACGACGCTGTCCTTCGAGGAGCACGCCTTGCGCACGAGGTCCTGCACTTCCGCGTCGGCCGGCGCGCACTTGGCGAGCGCGCGCGGGATCTCGCGGGCGATCATCGCCTTCGGGTGCGACTTCCACATTTTCACGAGCGGTGCCACCGCGTTCGGCAGCTCGAGCTTTTCGAGGCCGACGATCGCGTGCTTCACCGTCATCGGGTTGCCGTCCTTCAGGCACTCGAGGATCGCCGGCAGCGCGTCGAAGTTGCCCTTCGACGCCAGCGCGTCGATCGCCTCCATGCGCGTCGCGTCCATGTTCTTCGGGGTGCACAGCGCGATGAGCGCGTCGCGCGCGGCGAGGTCTTCGAGGTTGCCGAGCTCTTGGATCGCAAGACTCCGGCGCTCCGCGTTGCGATCTCTTGCACCTTCGATCAGGTCCGCCAGACGCTTCTCGTCGGAGGCGATGTCGTCGCCCGAGGTGCGCAGCGACTTCGCCGCCATGCGCATCAGCTTCAGGAGCTCTGACTTCCCCGCGAAGTACGCCTTGCGCGCGAGGATCCGGCCGTCGGGCGAGATCAGCAGGTGCTGCGGCGCGATGTTGTTCTCCTTCCCGATGAACGCCTCGCGCGACTTGATCTCGGTCTTCTTGTGCTCGGCGCAGGTCACCGTGCCGAAGCGCGGGCACTCCGCGGGGCCGTGCTCGAACGTGCTGCCGATGATGCAGACGAAGTTCTTGCTCGCCGCGACGAACTCGGGGTCCTTGTAGATGCGGACCGTGTCGTCGTTGGCGCCCTCGCCGTCCATGTTGAAGGCGAGGAAGATCGGCACGGCGCGCGTCTTGGCGGCGGCGATCGCGGCGTCGAAGTCGTGTTCCCAGGCGACGCCGTCCGCGAGGACGGCGCACATCAAGATTGCGGCGAGCATCGGTGTGAGCTCCTTCTTCCTTCTTCCGCGGCCGGAGCGATCCGGCGGGATCGGCGCGGCGCTTCGAACGACGCGCCGCGCGGGCGGCTTCCACCGAATCCTCGGCCTCTATCGCTCGGCACCCTCTTCGGCAACCGAGCGATCTTTCAGGAGCGCGACTCTGAACAGCCCCTTGATGAGGGAGCGGCCGCGCCACATGTACACCGATCCGACGGCGAGGTGCGCGACGCAGAACGCGCGCTTCTCGAGCGAGAGGAGTTTCTCGACGTCGTGGAGGTTGAGCGTGCTGGTGATCCACTCCGGCAACCGTGGAATGGACTGCCTCAGCGGCTCGTGGAACTGCTCGATGAGGATGACGCCGGTCAACTGCGCCGCGAACAGCGCGAACAGCCAGGCGGCTTCCGAAAGCCGGAACGACCGGTCGAGCAGGACGGCGACGCCGAGGAAGCTCTGCGTCGCGGTGAGGAGGATCTCGTCGAACTGGCGCGCGTCGATCGGCAGGCTGCCGAAGCCGTGGCCGTGGATCGCGTGCGAGAGCGTGTAGGCGACCGGCAGAGCTCCGACGAGCAGCGTCCACTGGTTCAGCTGGCTGGAAAGCACCGCGCCCATGCCGGCCGTCGGGCGCATCTTCCACACGAGGAGCCCCGCGACCAGGAACTCGGGCGACTCGGACGCGAGCGGCGCGACCCACCCGATGAGGTAGTACTTCTCGATCCCGAGCTGCGTGCCTGTCGAGATCAGACCTTCGACGAAGGGCTCGCTCGACGCGAAGATTCCCGCGCCGGCGCACAGGAAGATCATCCACGTGATCAGGAGGCGCTTCCTGCGCGGAAGCCGCGCGAGGATCTCCGCGGGTCCGACCAACTCCGGCTCGTCGACCTCCTGCGCGCGTGCGAAGCGGAGGTAGAAGCCGAAGATCGCGAGCAGAGCGACCGTGTCGAGCAGCGACAGCGTGCCCTTGAACGGGATGACGAACGACCACAGCGTCGCGAGACCCAGGAAGACGATCTCGCCCGCGCCGGTCTTCGGGAGGACGATGAAGCGCTCGCGCGATTTCTTCCACCACAGGAACGCGACGGTCGCCCAACCGATGCCGATCAAGAGGCGGTTCGCGCCGGTCATGTTGGCGAGCGCGAGCGGCGCGTACTCGTGGTTGTCGCCCGCGCGCCAGCCGAGGTAGACGTCGATCGAGTACTCGGGCAGCACCGCGAGCAGCGCGACGACGACGAGCGCGAGGTTCTGGCTGATCTCGAGCTGCGCGAGCTCGGACGCCGTCCCCATCAGCATCGCGCAGACGATGATCGCGGAGCCGAAGAAGAACACTTCGCCCAGCGGTGAGAGGTGGACGCCCGAGAGGCGGACAACGACCGCGACGAGCGCGAACGCGAGGAAACAGACGAAGCCGGTGAGCTGTCGTGGCATGGTCGAGCGGCGCCCTCGAAGCAACGCGGGAAACTACAGAAGGGCTTGCGGACCCATCACCTGCGAAATCGGCGGCGACCGACGCCCTTTACTTGGAAGGCGCGCTTCGGTGTCCTGTTCCGCTCCTCTGGAGTCACCGGTTGACCGCCACGGGTTCCGTCGGGGCCGCTCCGCAGAACAAGAGCCGCGTCCTGCCGATCGCGTTCGCCACGCTCGGCGTGGTGTACGGCGACATCGGCACCAGCCCGCTGTAC